>DASSYL010000142.1:0-5161 GCA_035703315.1 Candidatus Acidiferrum sp.
CGCGGCTCGGTGCGCTTTATCAGCACGCGCGTGCCGGCAACGCCGCGAACCACTTTCAACCTCGGGCAAATCGAGGGCGGCACGTCCGTTAACTCGATTCCCCATGAAGCTCGCTTGAAGGTCGACCTGCGCTCAGAAAAAGAAGAAGAGCTGACCCGCCTGGAATCCGCGCTGCGGGAATGCGTCGCGGCCGGAGTGCGCGACGAATTGGAAGCGTCGCGCGACCGTTCGAAGGGCAAACTGGAGTGGAATCTTGCTTCGCTCGGCGACCGCCCTGGAGGAGAGGTCGGGGCGAATTCACCGCTGCTGGCGGCGTTGCGTGCCGCGGACGAATTTATCGGCAATCAGTCGCGAGTCGAACGAGCATCCACGGATGCCAACATTCCACTTTCCTTGGGAATAGATGCGATCGCGATCGGAGCGGGCGGGAGCGGCGGCGGCGCGCACTCCTTGCAGGAATGGTACGAGTCGGACGGCCGGGAAAAAGGCCTGCAGCGCGTCTTGTTGACCTTGCTGGGAAGTTCCGGAATCACGGCGGAGAAAAGTCGATGAAAATGGCGTGGCTGCGGCAGGTCCTCCCAGGGATGCTGGCGATAGTGTGCGGTTGTCCCGGTGTCTTTTCTCAAACCACAGCGACACAACCGGTTCCGGCGGCCGTGCCGGCTTTGGAGATGACGCTCTATCGCAATGGGCGCATTTACACCAACGATCCAGGCAACCGGTGGGCGCAAGCGATGCTGGTGCGCGGCGAAGAGATTCTGGCGGTGGGGAATAATGACGAAGTAAGCGGCTTGGCTGAAAAAGGAACCAAGATCATTGATTTGGGAAATCATTTTGTGATGCCTGGGTTCAACGACGCCCACGTGCATTTGGGAGGGGCAGGCGGAGATTGGTTGTCGGTCCGACTATTCGGCGCAGCAACCGTCGCGGAACTGCAGAAGCGGCTGGCGGCCGCCGTGGCCGAGCACAAGCCAAGCGAGTGGATCACGGGCTTCGGATGGGACCACACCCTTTGGCCGGAGAAAAAATTCCCCAATCGGCAGCAGCTGGACGAAATTGCGCCGAAGAATCCGGTGATACTGACTCACGTTTCCGGCCACGTGGCGGTTGCAAATTCGCTGGCACTGCAACTAGCGGGAATTACCAGGGATTCCCCAAGTCCTGCCGGCGGGGAAATCGAGAAAGACGAAAAGGGCGAGCCGACGGGAATGCTCAAGGAAGGCGCTGCGATGCGCCTGGTAGAAATCAAGATTCCTGCTCGCACCGAAGAGCAGCGCCGCCAGGGAATTGAATTGGCGCTGGCCGACGTAGCCAAAAACGGCGTAACTTCCGTGCAGGACAACTCCGCATGGGAAGATTTTCTGACGTATCGCGCGCTCAAGAACGACGGAAAGCTGACGGTGCGGATCACGGAGTGGCTGCCGTTTCCCGCGCCGCTGGAAAAACTGGAGCAGATGCGGCGCGACGGCGGGACGACTGATCCGTGGCTGCGCACTGGCGCTTTGAAAATGGTCACGGACGGCGCGTTAGGCTCGCGCACGGCGGCGATGCTGGCGCCTTATTCCGATGACGCGAAGACCAGCGGGATCATGACCATGGAACCGGACAAGTTGCGGCAGTTGGCGATTGAGCGCGACAAAGCAGGCTTTCAGCTGAACTTTCATGCCATCGGCGACCGGGCCAATCGCGTTGCGCTCGACGCGTTTGAAGCGGCAGCAAAAGCGAACGGTCAGCGCGACCGCCGCGACCGGATCGAGCATGCGCAAGTAGTCGCGGCTTCTGACGTTCAAAGGTTTGCGCGGTTGCAGGTGATTGCTTCGATGCAGCCGTCGCATGAAACATCGGATATGCGTTGGGCTGAGCAGCGCGTGGGGCCGGAGCGGGCCAAGGGCGCTTACGCGTGGGCCACAATGCAAAAATTTGGCGTGCGTTTGGCGTTTGGCACGGATTATGATGTCGAGCCCATCAGTCCCTTTCGCGGGCTTTACGCCTGCGTCACGCGCGAACTGCCCGATGGCGGTCCCGAGGGCGGCTGGGAGCCGCAGGAAAAGATTTCGCTCGACGATTGTATCCGCGCGTATACGAGCGGATCAGCGTACGGCGAGTTCATGGAAGGGAAGAAGGGCGAGTTGAAGGAAGGCGAATTTGCTGACTTCATCGTGCTGTCGAACGACTTGACCAAAATCGAGGCGCGCGAGTACACCCGGACTAAAGTTCTGCGCACAGTAGTCGGCGGTCGTTTGGTTTATAAGGCTGAGTGATCGGTCGGCAGTGACCTCGGCACCATGCTGTGGCGGTTCATTTTGGCGCTTGCTCGCCGAGAGCCGCTAGCCGTTCTTTTGCGCGCGCGGCATCGCGGCCGTTAGGGTCTTCTTCTAAATACAAACGATACTCGCGGGCCGCGTCTGGACCGTGGTCGGTGGTTTCAAGCGCCAATGCCGCAACGATGTGCGAGCTGGCCAAACCTTTATGATCGAGTTCATGAACTTTACGCGCATGGGCCAGGGCTTCATCAAATTTGTGCAGTTGCAGTTCAGCGTATGCGGCGTAGGCGAGCGCCCAAGCGTTCCTCGGGTCGGAATCGAGAGATTGCGTCAGTAGCTGATCGGCTTCCTCGAACTTCTTTTCGCTCAGCGAAATCCTGGCCAGGTTGCGGTAGGCTTCGGCGAACTTGTCGTTCAGGCTGATGGCCTTTTCGAAGGCAGAACGAGCTTCCTGGGGGCTGCCCGCGCTGGCCAAAGCCATTCCAAGCCCGTTGTGTGCGACGTCGTAAGGCTCGTACGCGGCAATGGCCGCGGCAAAATGTTTCTTGGCCTCCGCCCAGTCCTTCTTACTTAAACTTTCCGAACCTTTCTGAAACTCTTTTTGCGCCTTTTCCGGGACGTTCAATCGCCCGGCGGGCACGACGCCTCCAGGTAGCAAGCTTGCGCTCCCGCCCCTGCTGTCTTCTTTAACGACGATATTCACCATCTTGCGGTTTTCGACTGGCTCTATCTCGACTGTTTCCAAGTGTTCGATGATGCCGGGGCCGAAAATCCGCAGTCGCTTCGTTGTGGTGAAGGTGGCGAACTCCACTACACCGCGGGTGTCCGTATGTCCCTCCTGCTCAATGGACCCGAGGCCATCTTGGAGCTGGACGCTTAGGTTGGCAGGAGCGGCATTTTGGTAGGAGCCAATCGAGACTCGGACGACGAGCGTGGTTGGGTTTTTGGTTTGGAACTGAGCCCGAAGGCCTGAACCCAAAAGCAGGCTCGCCACAATACAGGTTGCGAAACGAGGTTTGCACATCGCAGTTGCGGGTAAATGCAGCAAGCTGTTCCTGCACCAACCTAGAACCTACCACAACACGGCCGGTTTTTCCGGCTTTGTTGCGCCAGTCCTCGCCGTGCTGGGAGGCCCAACGGCACAAAAATAGTGCCAGGTGGAAGAGCGAGCCGTGGCTGGCCTAGTGCGGTCCGGTCCGCGCCCGTTTAATTGAGGTCACTTTAGATGTGTAAACAAACCGTTTCGATTGTGTCGATTGCGTGTTTATATCTGATTCAGTCCCTCCGAAACCCCTCACAAAATAAAGCTTTGAGTTGACAGCGATTTTATCGAAATGATAAATCAATTCTCAATTACGTGTTGGTAGTTGTGTTGGTTTTTAGTTGTTAGTGGGTGGACCTCGTTCTCAGGCCAGGTAGCTTTGACAATTCGTTGATGTATCCCTGCGGGCGAGGAGTCTTCAGGAGGGAAACCTATGTATAAGCAGTTTTGTGGGTGGACTACAGTTGGGGTGTGTCTATTGCTGTCATTGGTTCTATTCCTGCCGGTTAGTATGGCCCAGGAGACCACTGGCGGCATTAAAGGGTATGTGAAGGACAAGACGGGTGGCAGTGTCGCGGGTGCAGAGGCGGAGCTCAGCAGTTCGGCTCTGATCACGCCGCGAAAAGCGGAAGCCGATAGCGCGGGATACTTCTATTTCCAGCTATTGCCGCCCGGCGAGTACACGTTAACGGTCACCGGCAAGGGATTTCGGACCTACAAACTCGTTGGCATCCGAATTGAAACTGGTGCTCTGCCTACGCTGGATATCGCGTTAGAGGTAGGCACAGTTTCAGAAACCGTCGAAGTAACGGCCAAGGAAGAGATCGTCGACGTTACCAGCAGCAAGGTAGCTGTGGCGATTACCTCTCAGGACATCGACACGCTGCCGCATGGACGCTCGTACCAGTCGGTGATCGGGTTGGCCCCCGGCGCCCGTCAAGAGCCGCTGCAAAGTTCCCGCACCGATCGCCTGCGCCAGAATGGCTTCCAGATTGATGGAGCGAGCGATAGCGAGAACACCTACCTGGTCGAAGGCATGGACACCAGCAACGTCGAACAGGGCGGAATCAAGCAAAACGTTATCTTCGAGTTCGTCCAGGAGGTTCAAGTCAAGACGGCTGGAACCGAAGCAGAATACGGCGGCGCATTGGGCGGCGTCGTAAACGTGATTCAGAAGCGCGGCAGCAACGAGTGGCACGGCGGTTTTGTGGCATTTTATCGGGGCGACAAATTGGACGCCAACGACCAGTGCGCCACAACCCCACAGCCGAATCCGGCCAACATACCCTCTGGGCAACAACTTGCATGCGGGCTGCGTTATGACCCGAGCACTGCTGCAAACACAGACCTCACAAAAGGCCCGGTCGTCGACCAAGCGGCTAATTACTATGTTCAGAAAAAGGATCAATATTCGACGGTCGAGGCTGGGTACAACATCGGCGGCCCTCTTTGGAAGGATAAGTTATGGCTCTTCTCCAGCTACATCCCGACGATTGATCGGTACACCCGCAAGGTGAACTTTGCAGGCCCCAATGGCGACGACCCACGCAGCTTCACGCGGAGTTACACCGCTCATAACATGCTGAACCGGCTTGACTATCAGCCGTTTAGCAAGGTGCACCTCTACGGTGCCTGGCAATATGGCTATTCGCGGACGAAGGGACAGTTACCGACGTTTCCGGATTCTGCAACCGGACAGGCGAATCCGATCGCGACGCAGGATCCAACGACGTTCCGGCCGGATACAGGCAACGTTGCGCCTAGCAATATTTTCAATTTTGGAGGCGACTGGACGCCAAATTCGCGCACGGTCGTCTCAGCGAAATACGGCTATTTCTACTACAACACGGAGGAC
>DASSYL010000308.1:0-3609 GCA_035703315.1 Candidatus Acidiferrum sp.
CCGTTCGAGCAGATGTAATGCAGCAGCCTTTGCATTTCCGGAATTTCCACTACTCCCGCGCCGCCGAAGGTTTCCAGCGCATCGTCGGTGAATTTCCCTTCGCCGACGTAGCCGCGAATCATCCCGGCGGTATCCACCGTAGAGAAGCGCGCGTAGCTCATCGCGCCGCTTTTCACTTTTCCGACCGCCGTGCCAAAGGTATTTTCCTTACCTACAGTACCGGCGATGATTTCCTGGAAGTCCATGCGCACTTCGCGGAAAAAATGTTTCGGCAAATTGCTGCAATGGAAACAAACAGCCTTGTTGGGATCGGTGCCGTAGTTGTTGTTCCAGTCCAACAGCGCGCTGGGCGTGCCGCTGGCCAGTTGCAGCATGTGCATGCTCAGCGTGCCGCAAACGTCCGTTTCGCAGGCGCTCGACAACAAATTGTCGCTCATCATGCTCATGATGGTGCAAGGCACGACGCCAAGATTTTCTTCCATCGAAGTCCAGCATTGCACGGCGCTGATCGCCACATCCGCCTGCTTCATCCACTGCTCGGTGACCACACCCAGTTTGGCCATTTTGATCAGGGCAGGATCCGGCACGCCAGTGGTGCTGACGTATTTCTTGATCGCTCCCAGTTTCGCTACCACCGCGTCGTCGTTGTCCTTTATGCGGCTGATGCGGCCAATCACTTCGCTCAGGTCCAGCGTTTCCACGGAAATTCCGCTGGCCTCAAGAAGTTTTTCGCTGTAGCGAACGGTGTTAAAGGCCGTGGGCCGAGCGCCAATCGCACCGATGCGCAAATTCTTCAGCCCGCGCACCACGCGGCACACCGCCGAAAATTGGTCCAAATCTGTTGCGAATTCCGGCGAATCGAGAGCCACCGTGTGCAGCTTGGTCAGAGAATAGGGGATTCGATACTGCTTCAGGTTGTTGCAGGCCGACATTTTTCCGCAGAAGCTGTCGCGGCGGTGCGTGATGGTCATTTTTGACGCGTTGTCCGGCGTGGCTTGTACTAGCACCGGAACGCCAAGCCGCGCCAGACGCAGCGTGTCCGCAATCGCGCGTTCGTCGCCAAAATTCGGCAGCGTCACGATCACGCCGTCAATGTCGTTTTCGTTTTTTTTGAACAGCGCCGCGCAACGCTTAGCTTCTTCGTGCGTTTCGACCGCGCCGTACTTGCTTTCCTCGGGGCTTAACGCGATGGCATGGATGCCGGCTTTCGCCAGCACGGCCAGAATCTCTTCGCGCCCGCTTTTCGCCAGGTGGTCGGGAAAGAATCCCCGGTTCCCGACGATCACTCCCATCGTCATTTTCTTCTTGTCGTTTGCCATGAGCCAGCTCTCGCCCGCCTGAAGTTGCGTCACTCTCGACAGGCCGCTTGCAAAAAAATCTATCCCTGGCCCTTGGGCCGGTACATTCCGACGTACAAACCGCCGAGCGCGATCAGCAGCCCGCCCCACCACACCGGCGCGTGCAGGTTCGCCAGCACGGTATCGGGAGGATGCGACCACTCCACCAGGCCACTGACAAAAATCAGCACGCCGTAAACCAGGAACAGCACGCCGACGAAAAACCAGACCGGAATGATTTGGTGTTTCTCGCTCATGTCCTCACCAGAAAATAATCTGCAGAGCTACCAGAAGCACTACTGCCACGCCTCCCCAGAAAACCGGCCGGTGCAGCAATCCAACTTTTTCTTCGTGCGCGACATCGGTCAAACTATAAACCAGGCCTTTCAATTCGGAGTCGGGCCGCGGCTTGGTCACCATGGTCACCAGCAAGGTCACCACCACGCAGGTCACACACGACCACAGCGATTGATACATATCTTGCGCCAGCCCCTGAGCGTGCGGGCTAAGCGCGAACAGGCTCACCCATTGCTCGGCCGATCTGCCGAACATCGGCAGTTTTCCGTGCATCAGCAGGAACATGGTGACCGACGAAACGGTCCCGGCTAGCAATCCCCAGAACCCGGCTTCTTTGGTCACACGCTTCCATAACATTCCCAGCAGCACCGTGCCGAACAGCGGCGCGATAAAAAATCCAAATAACGCCTGCACATAATCCATGATGCTGGCGAAACCCATGACCAGATAAGCCGTGCCGATGCTGATGAAAACGCCGATCAACGTGCACCAGCGACCCATCGAAACGTAATGCTGGTCCGGCGCGTCCTTGCGGATGAATGGCCGGTACAGATCGTAGGTCCACACCGTGGCGAAGGCGCTGACGTTGCCGGCCATGCCCGCCATGAATCCAGCGACCAGCGCCGTGATGCCCAATCCGAGAAGCCCGGGCCCACAATAGCGCGCCAGCATTAACGGCAACACTTCGTTGTACGTAAATTGCCCTGCCTGCGCCTGGCTGGCGGGAACGAGATGCATAGGAAGCACGGCAAGACCCAGCAGCCCCGGCAGAATCACGATCAAGGGCACGGCCATTTTGAAAAACGAACCGAGCACCGGAGCCAGTTTCGCCGAACGAATATCTTTGGCGGAGAGCACGCGTTGCACGACCAGGAAGTCCGTCGTCCAGTAACCCATGGCCTGTACCATGCCGAGGCCGAAAACAATGCCTGTCCAGTGCATGCCCATCGGGTTGTCCTCGAAATGGCCCATGTTGCTCCACATGTGCGTGAAGTCCTGGCCGGGGAAGTTGTGCTGGATGCGTTCGACCATGCCTTTCCAGCCGCCAGTTTCGATCAAACCGAGAATAGGGATGAGCAGCGCGCCAAACCAGATCAGGAAAAACTGCAACACTTCGTTGAAAATCGCGGAGAACAGACCACCTGCCGCGACATAAATCGCAACCGTCACCGACGAAACGAAGATGCTGAAATTCAAATCCCAGCCGAGGACGACTTTCATGACGACGGCCATCGCGTACATGTTTACGCCGGACATCAGGATGGTCATTACGGCGAAGGTCACGGCGCTGAGTCCGCTGGCGGCGGTTCCGTAACGAAGCTGGAGGTATCCGGGGACCGAATGCGTTTTGCAGATGTAATAAAACGGCATCATCACCAGGCCCAGGAACAGCATGGCGGGAATGGCGCCGATCCAATACCAGTGCGCCGCGAGGATTCCGTATTGATAAGCCGAGCCGGCCCAACCGAGCAGTTCGAGCGAGCCGAGATTCGCCGAGACGAATGCCAAGCCGGCGACCCAAGCGGTCATTTCGCGGCCGGCCATGAAAAAATCCTCGCCGGTCTTGGCGAACCGCTTGAGGTAAAAGCCGATGCCGAGGACCAGCGCGAAATAGAAAATGACGATGGCCAGATCCACCGCCGAAAGCCGAACCAGACGTTCCGTCGCCAGCAACACTCCCAAGATTGCCGTCATCTGTTCCTTCCTGCGGGTGAAGTCACCGAAACTCGGCCCGTTGCAAGAACCGTGGTGCCACAGCTTCGCTTGCCAGTATGGCGAGAAAATGCGCCGCTATAATTGACGAAACTCGAGCGGGTTGCAACTTTTAAACCGGCCATCGCTTCGCAAAAAAACGGGGAAGCCTTTTTCGGCCGCCCCGCCGACAAAATCTGTATTGCAAGCTACGCCGAAAAACTTGAGCGAACGAAAAACTGCGCCCGCGCCGTCTAAAAAAAGGCAGGGGCTAGTCTCCGAA
>DASSYL010000578.1:0-10274 GCA_035703315.1 Candidatus Acidiferrum sp.
GGGTGGGCTCACTCCGGAAAACGTCGGTGAAGCAATCGTGACGGTCCGGCCCTATGCCGTTGACGTTGCCAGCGGCGTCGAATCACGCCCCGGGAAAAAGGATGCCTCGAAACTTCGAGCATTCTTCGCTGAAGTCTCTCGCGCTAACCACGATCTTTCGGTGTAGCGCGAGCCTGGACTACTCGTCTTCGTAAAGAATTGTTCCGCATCGTTCGAGTGCCGAGGGCAGCCATATTGCCAACTCAGCGAATTCTATTGCTCTCGGAGCGTTGGAGGCGTGATGGGTTGCGCGTGCCCGGTGTTCGAGAATTGCACGTAGCTTGAATCGAGCGCGAGTTCCCGTTCCAAAACAATGTCCAGCGTGGTCCCGCGAGGCAGTTGCGCTTCCGGCCCGCGTGTCAACAGCACCGCGCCAAGTCCGACCAACCCGCCAATTCCTGCACCGATGCCCGCTCCCTTGCCACCGCCAGCGATAGCGCCAATGCCGGCGCCCGTCACTGTCGTCGTTGCGACCGTTCCCACATCCTTCCCTTTGCCTCCCTCGCCGGTGACTTTCCCTTCCGAGTCCGTAGTTTCTTTTCCGCCGGTATCTGCGCTGCGTGGAGCCGCCAGCAAATCCACGGTATAGCCATTCGGCAGAATCAGTGATTCGAGTCGCATGCGAAATTCGCCGTGGCCCTTGATACGGCCCGGGCGCTTGCTTTCCAGCAGCGATCCGCGCAAATACGACCCAACGGGGATCACGACTTGGTTGTTCTGGGTGAGCGGAAATGCGGTGTGAAAATAAAGAGAATCGCCGGCCTTGGCACTACGCGTAGAAATTCCGTTCTCCAGTACTACTGCCAATCGCGTACCCGGCGGCACGACCAGTTTTTTCCCTGGGGCGCGAGCGGGTACCGGAATGGGCGCCACCGGCGCGGGCGCGTCCATCTGCGGACCATCAGGCTGCTGGGCTCGTGCGGAACCTGATTCAGCGGCATTCAGGGCTGCACACGCAATCAAACAAAACAGCGAGTTTCGCAATACGGGCGGCGGGAATTGCATGGGCTTCCTCCGTTATGGTTCTTCCGATGCGGAGTTCACTTGGTCGGATGCCCGCAGCATATCGCCGAAGGCTGCGCTCCACAATACGCGGAACCACCCGATCAGCCGATTTGACACTGCGGGCTCTCCCGGTCAGTCTAAAAATCAGC
Organism: Candidatus Acidiferrum sp.; assembly: GCA_035703315.1. Classification (GTDB taxonomy): domain Bacteria; phylum Acidobacteriota; class Terriglobia; order Acidiferrales; family UBA7541; genus Acidiferrum. Next base: position 1,194 of record DASSYL010000578.1, read on the forward strand.
TAAATACAGGAGACCTTCGCGATGGCCAAGCTGGCTTTAGTTTATGGAATGCGCTTGCTGCCCCTGGACGACCTCGGAGAAGTTAAGGAAGCAACCGTGGTTCTCAAGAACGGCAAGTCCGCGCGCGTGACCATGCACCTGATCGAGGGCAGCAAGGAAGAAATCGAAGCCACGTTCCATCAATCGATCGAAGCTTTTTTTGAGATGTATCCGGAAATTTAGGTGCGCGGAGGGCAACAGGCTCAACGATTCCCGAAATTTTCCGGGTCCGCGTTGCGGTCACCCAGATTGTCACTGATCAATACGGTTGATTGGCCGGTCAGCTCAATTCGCTTGCGGCACTTGTGGCACGCCACCAAATCATCCAGCCGCACCATGTATGAACTCGCCTTGGCGAACCGGTCGCGATCCTCGGAGCTCGCTCCGCGTGGCAATTCTCTCTTTTTATTGCAGACTTTCCAGCGCACCGATGCCGTAAATTCGTTGCGGCAGCTCGGGCAAAGGATTTTCTGTGCCTTATTTTCTTCCCGTTCGTTGTAAAACGCACGTGTGTCCATGGTCAGCGGGCGGGAGACTTCACCGCCTCGCTGATTGTAACAAACTTCAGTCCCAGGTCACGCCAGCGCGGAAGCCAATATTCCAGTGCACTTAGCGTATGGCTGCGATCGCCGCCCAGCGCGCGATGCGCGCCGTCGTGCAGGCAAAGCACGTCGCCCGTGTGGCGACCCGAGGCTACTTCAGCATGTTGCGCGATTGGTTGCATCCGGTCGGCGAGCCACTCGCCGGAGCGCGCTCTCCAATCGCCGGGGAGCAACGTCCACAGCACCGTCTGCATGCCCAGATCGCGCGCCGTACTCACCACCCACGGATTCCGGAACCCATACGGCGGCCGAAAAAATCTCGCATCGTTTCCGGTCGTGGCTCGCAGCGCATCTTGGCAGCGCTGTAACTCCTCTCGCATCGTGCCGGGGCTAAGCCAAAAAAGGTTTGGGTGCGTCTCTGTATGATTTGCCAGCAGGTGGCCGCGGGCAGCGATTTCCTTTGTCAAACCGCCACATTCGCGGACAAATCGCCCAATCACAAAAAATGTGGCCCTCACCCTATGGCGATCGAGCAGTTCCAAAAGCTTCGGCGTTATCGCGGGATTCGGTCCATCGTCAAACGTAATCGCCAGTTGCCGTGGTGATGCGGTGCGGCAAATCGTTGGCCCGAACATCTGCGACCGCGGATACACCGCGCCAAACGCCGTGGTGGCGCCGGCCAATGCGGCCGCGGCGGGAACTCCAATCAGCCACGGGTCCATTTTGTTGCTCTAGTCCGGCCTGCGCAGTGTCTGCAAATCAATTCCGAGCTGCTGACATTTCTTGTACAAGTGGCTGCGCTCCAACCCCAATGCCCGCGCCACATTGGTCATATGGAAGTTGTGGCGACGCAGCTCCGCCAACAGCACTTCCTTTTCAAAGGCCTCAGTCCGCACCGCCAGCGACCCGTTTGACCCTGCGCTTCCGGCCATTGAGCCTCCTCCGGACACGTTAAGGCTTGCCGGCAATGCAAGCTGCACGTCCTCCGGGCCAACTTTCTCACCTTCGGCCAGCAGCACCAGCCGTTCCACCACATTGCGCAATTCGCGCAGGTTTCCCGGCCAGCCATATTTCTGCAGGGTCTCGATTGCCTCAGCGGAAAATTCCTTCTCCCGCCATCCGTTCTGTGCCGCCACTTGCCGCGCAAAGTGCGCTACTAGATCCGTAAAATCTTCCGGGCGCTCGCGCAGTGGCGGCAGCACTAGCGGAAAAACATAAATTCTGTGGAACAAATCGCGCCGGAACGCATTTTGCGCAACCAACTCTTCCAGGTTGCGATGTGTCGCGACAACGACTCGTACATTCACCTTGATCGGTTTGTCGCCGCCAACGCGTTCGACTTCGCCTTCTTCAAGCACGCGCAACAGCTTCGCCTGCATCGTCACCGGCATATCGCCAATTTCGTCCAGGAACAGCGTCCCGCCTTCGCCTTGTTCGAATTTACCGATGTGCCGGCCTGCGGCGCCGGTAAACGCACCTTTTTCGTGGCCGAACAACTCCGATTCGATCAACTCCGCAGGCACGGCCGCGCAATTTAGCGTGACAAACGCACCATCGTGCCGCGACGACTTTTCATGAATCGCACGCGCCACCAATTCCTTGCCGGTGCCGGTTTCGCCAAGGATGCACACGCGCGTCTCGCTTCCTGCCACCCGATCGATCTGCGCGAGGAGCTTCTTCATCGCAGTGCCGGATCCGACGAGCTGATGCTTCCCCAGCCGCCTCTTGAGCTCGCGGTTCTCGTCTTCCAGGCGCGTAAGCCGCAGCGCGTTCTCGACCGTAACCAACAGTTTGTCCGTCGAAAGCGGCTTTTCCAGAAAATCCAGTGCGCCCAGCTTGGTCGCCCGCACCGCCATCTCTATGTTCGCTTGGCCGGAAATCAGGATTACCGGCGCTTTTACTCCGGCATTCTTGATCTCTTCGAGAAATTCCAGGCCGCTTTTTCCCGGCATCACTACATCGGAAAAGATCAAGTCAAACTTTTCGCTGCGCAGCAACTCGACTGCACGGTTCGCGTTGTCACAAACCGTGGCTTCATGCCCAGCCAAACGGAACGCGCGTGACAACGACGCCAGTGTGTTCGCATCATCATCCACCAGCAAGAGTTGGGCTTTTCTTGTCACGGTCGTCATTCGTCGTCAGCGAAAAAACTAGTCGTTGGCCGCGGCGGTCTCGGCGGCAGTTTTAGTAGGGGGCTCCTCAGCGATTGCTGGCTGAGTCTTTTTGGCCGTCGTGCCCGGTTGCCGCCGGGGCAATTCGATGCGGAACGTCGTCCCGTGTCCTTCTTCGCTGGCCACCGAAATCGTTCCGCGATGGTCGCTCACCACCGACTGCACAATTGCCAACCCCAGTCCCGTGCCCAACTGTTTCGTCGTGTAATACGGCGTGAACAATCGCGAGCATTCTTCCGGCGTCAGCCCCTTGCCCGTATCGGTAACTTCGACACGCACTCCCGCTTGCGTCTCCGCAGTTCGAAACGTTAGCGTTCCCCCCGCCGGCATGGCGTCCAGCGCGTTCAGCACCAGATTCTGAAAAGCTTTGTGCAACAATTCAGGATCGCCGTCGATTTCCGGCAATCCTTCTTTGAGAAAATATTCCGTCGTGATCGTGGGCTTGCCCACCTCATGGAATTGCGGCTCGAACAGGCGTACCGCTCCGCGAATCACTTCGTTGATCTCCAGCCGCGCGAATTCCGGCGGCGGCATCTTCGAAAAATCGCTGAAACGGTTCACGATCGAGTTTAGGTTGGCCAGTTCGGCTTTCAGCGTAGCCGTCGATTCGTTGAATACTTCCAGGAATTGTTCGTGACTCAGCTGACGCGCCCGCTGCATATTCTCCACCGTAATCTGCAGCGGAAAAAGTGGATTGCGCAACTCATGCGCCAGTCGCCGCGCCAGCTCGCGCCAAGCCGCAACACGTTCCGTCTGCACCAGCCGTTCGCGCTGCGTGGAAAGCGTCTGCGTCATGTGATTGAAAGCCGCCGCCAGTTGGCCCGTCTCATCCTGGCCGCGCAGATCAATTCGCGTGTGCCAATGGCCGGCCGCCACTTCGCGAGCGCCCTCGGCCAGCTCTTCAATCGGCTTTGTAATCCGCGCCGAAACCCACCAGGTCAGCAACAACCCGATCAGCATCGCCGCAGCCGCCACAGCCGCCGCCAGCTTCATGACGTGCCGCGTCAGGTGTACCAGGTCTGCGCGCGAGCTTCCCACCAGCAAGGCTCCCAGCAATTCTCCGTTGCGTCCCGTCAACGGCAGCGCGTGAAATGTCTCCGCCGAATCCGCATCATTGCTCCACTGAATCGTCTCGACCAGAGGTCCGGGCTGCTTCAGCAGCTGCGCAATCATCGGCGCGAACTTTTCCGCTTGCTCCACTTTTCCAGTTGAAGACATCACGTCCGCCGGCACGAAGCCGGAGTCCAGATTCAGGTAAAGCAATGCGCGCAAACCCGCCGGAGGCACCAACGACGCGAGAAAGTTCTGGTCCAGTCGGCGGCCGCCAATCGTATAAAAGGGCTTTGCCACATTTGGCTGCGTTCTCACCGCGGTCAGCGAAACCGCCACTTCGCTGGGCAACTCCACGCGGCGCAAAAACGCGTCCGACCCATTCCAGTCCTTGATGCTTGTAACCCACGTTTCCTTGTATCCAACCCGCGCCGGATACTCCGCTGAAGAAATCAGCGTCCCATCCGCAATTACAAATTCCATGAAGTCGAGCCCGTGCTCCTGCGCCGCTCCTGAAGCGTCGCGCACGTAAATGGACTGATCCGGATCGGGCTTGGTCTGATCAATCGCCATTTTCAGCGTCACGTCGGCGTTGGTCACGTTTTCCACCTGCCGCGCCACCTGTTCACGCTCGTGCGCCAGTTCCTTCTGAAACTGCGACACCAGCGCAGCGGTCCGCTGCTCGTCCATCTCCTCGTATGCCGCGCGTGTGTAGTGCGTCACGCTGTAGGTAACCGCCGACACGGACGCCAGCACCGTTAGCAGGAACAACAGAAAAAGTTTAGTGCGGAAGCTCAAGGCCTCGCTCCCACCGAAGCCTTCCCGACTGCGTCCCGCGTCGGGTTTAAAACTTCGCCCTGTTCCAGCCACACATCCGCCAGCCGCCATTCACCCCACGGCGCGGGTGACCAGTTGCGAACTCGCGCGTCCACTGCCGCAAAATCCGGCACAGCGACTAGCGGCAGCAGGTTTTTCTGTTCCATCATGCGCTTTTCCCAAGCATAGCGCGCATCTGCGTCTCCAGACATCTCGCCTCCTGCAGATTGCGATCGCGCTGCGTTCGCCAAACTGCCCAGTGTGCTACGCGGCGACAATGAAGTGTAGCGCCACGCCACCAACTGAACGTCGCCGTCACTCTTTGCTCCCACGGATTCACTCACCGCACGCGTGGTACCTTTCACCGTTTGTAATGTCAATCCAGCCGCTCGAGCATCCACCACAACGCGTTCGGCAATCAATTTTGACAACTCATTGTTCGCGTCCACCGCGATCCGTAATGGCTCTACCGCTCCCAGTGCGCCGGCAGCCATCGTTTTCCGCAGTTCTTTCGCGCGCTCCAGGTTGCTCTCCGAATCGAAAAGAAAAGCATATCCCGAGAGCCACTGCGGCAAAAAGGAGCCTGCTGCTTCCGCTTGCTTCTGCAGCAACACACGCGCCATGGCTAGGCGGTCCACCGACAGGCTGATTGCATCCCTCAATCGTTGCTCGCTTTCGCTCTTTCCGTCGCCAGAAAACTTTAACGCGTATAGCGTCAACGGCGCCGATATCCAGCATTTGAGATTCGTTTGCTGCGCCCGCTTTGCCGTCTCTAGCGACAGCTCGCCCAGATCGGTCTTGCCCAGTTGCAAATCCAGCAAAGCTTTCAACGGCGGGACTCCCAGCGTCACTTCAATCGCATCGAGATAGGGCCGTCCGTTCCAGCAATTTTCGTTGAACCGAAACCGCAGCCGCTGCGTTTGCGCAGGGGCGCCGTCCGCTCCCGTCTTGTCCGTATCGCGCGCGCTCACGGAAATGCTCTCTAGCACGAACGGACCCGTTCCGCGCAACACTCCGTTGCCGTTGTCCTTGTAAACGAAATACGGACCCAACGCGAGCACTTCCAGCAAATCCACGGCAGGCATTGCCGACTGAATTGTGATTCCGCCGCCCGCGGCCGCTACTTGCATCTCTCGCGGAAGCAAAGGCCGCAATGCCGCGGCCACCTCGCCCGCCGTCAGCAGCGTCCCATCCGAAAATTTCACACCCTGCCGCAGCGTGAACTGCCATCTTTTCGCGGCCACGTCGTGGCTCCACTCCGTCGCTAGCTGCGGTTGGAACCGTCCGTAGTTATCGAGTACCACCAAACGGTCGAACAACAATTCCGCGATCCGGGAGTTCGCTGCAAATTCGCCCGAGCCCGCTTTCCATTTCACGGGATTCAAATTTGCCGATGCCGCACGCAGCTCCACTCGCAGCACGCCGCCATATTGAGGCCGCGCCGCCGCTCTTGCCGCCGGAGCCATTGCGCAGCACACCGCGATTGCACCCGCCAATCCCTTAATCGCCGCAAGCCAGCGCAACTCGGTACACCTCATAGTTCCCGCTGCCCAAATCTCGCACGACCACCGTGGCGCTTCCGCCGTTGTCGGCCGCGCTGATCGAAATTACGGGCCCCGGCATACCCAACTCAGCAATCGCGGTCACATCCCGTCCCGCTCCGGCGTTTCGCAACAACAGCCGATCCTCTTCCGTCCAATCCACGCCGTCGCTCTTAAGCCACCAGGTCTGTTTGCCGCAGCTCGGCAGCGCCATCAATCTTCCCGTCGGCAAGTCCGTCGTAACATTCCCGCACGCCACAGCCGATTCGTCCGCCACGCTTGCTTCGCATCGCCTTCCAGGCAGCAAAACTCCCACCCGATCGTCTGACTCCCCGGCTACGATCAATTGCCCTCGCGCCGAGCGTGGCGATTGCCGCGGCCCTGGCAACACCTTGGTCTTTTCTAAGTTCCAATTCCCTGCCCCGCCGCCATAAATCAACAACGCCTCTTCCATTAGCACCGCTAGCCGCTTCCCGCCATTCGCGCCGGCGGGGAGCAACGCCGCACTCAGGATTTTCCCCTCTTGCTGCCACAACAACTCTTTCTCTAACCGCACCGTGTTGCCGGAAACCGGATCGATCCCGGTTATCGCACGGGCCACTTCTTCGATCGCCACGCTCGTACTGCCTTCCGCTGGAATCGTTGCCGTAATCACAATCTGCGTAGGCGTCTGCTCAATCGTCACGCGCAACGCTGGCGCCGTTTCGCCTTGCACGAATCTCACTTGCGCTGCTTCCAGCTCCGCAGCAAAGACCGCTCGCAAGCGCTCGACGCGTTGCTCCTGCAATGCCGCATGATTCGTCCACAGAAGTGACATGCGCCGCTCGTGCGGCAACGCCACCGCCTTTCTCGCCAAACGCCCCACGCCTTCATCCAGGGCATCGGGCCGCGCCGCAACGGGCATCGTCGTCATCAAGCTCAAAATGCAAAAGAATGCCGCGCAGGTAACTACAACCAGCGGGAAACGCCGAACCAGTTTCTTGTTCACGGGAGTGAAGCGACATCTTAGCACGTCCCTCTGCAATGGCGCGGGGCGCGCCGTGCTTCAGCCCTGAACTTGCCACGGCGGCCCCGCCCTATTCCACGCGGCGAACCCCTTGCTCTAGGACTCGCTGCGCCGGAACTCTTCCCGCCAAATCATTCGTGAATCTGAATTTCCGTCACCGTCGGCACCCATACCACGGCATTCGCGTCGCCGGCGATCGGTAACAGCCAGTCGAACCGTTCCAGCGTCACCCGATACGTCGCTTGCCCATCTAGCGGCGTCCATTCAAACGCAACTTTCTTTGCCCCGTTGATACCGTCGCTGTTCGCGTTGCCGCCGCCCGCAGGCTCGCCAGTTTCAACCGCAGCCAGCTCCGTCGCGCCGTCCGCAAAATCCGCGGCTAGCCGCTTCAACTCTTCCGCCGCCACCAGCCGTGCATCCTTGCACCAATCTTCATGCCCAGCCGACACCCACCTTTGCAAATTCTCAATCTCCGCCCGATCGAACGCGCGGTAGCTCACGACCCGCGTCTTGTCTCCAGATTTCGTCGCCGCGCTCACTGGAGCCATGAACATCCCTCCCACCAGCACAATCACTAAACCTGCTGCGCTGACGGCCCGTATGGCCTTTCTTGCTCCGTGGGTACCTCTCTTGCTGTCCATCGTCGCCTCCACTCGCTCTGCACTGGTTTAACTTTCAGCGTTCAACTTTTAACTGTCTCCGACGCCGGCCGGGTGGCGCGCGGCGCGAAACTGGATTTGACGGCGATTGGCCGATCCGACGAAGCGCGGCGGTGCTTCACTCGTGGCCATCTCTTCCATCCTTCCAGCTCCGCGCGACGCGCCACCCACAGGGGTTTTGGCCTGCGCTCTCGTACGAACTGGTCCAGGGTTAGGTTGCAATCCCGCTCTAACCTCGTCCGCACGAATTCCTGTCTCACAACTCTGTGGCCGTTCTTCTCTTACGGCTTGCGATTCCCTGCACGCTTCTGCGCCGCCAAATTCGCTCCTTGCGCCAGACCCCCATCCGCCGCTTCATCGTCCGAACCCGCCCCCACCGGCACTCCGTTGAACGCCGACCGGAACACGTCATTCGCGAAGAAGTTCTTCCCGTCCACCGGCACCATCATGATTTGCAGCTTGTCGCTCAGCCGCTCCGCAATAATTTTCTGAATCAGCATCGGATTCTGCTTCAGCACAGCCGCTTCATACTTCATCCGCTCCGAATCCGCAGCCGCCGTTACCCGTATGCGATTCGCCTCGGCATCGGCCGTCACGCGAATCCGGTTTGCTTCCGCATCGGCCAGATTTCTCTGCCGCTCTATCTCGGCCTTGCTATCAATAATTTTCGCCTGCGCCGCCGCCTCCGCGTTTTGCAGCGTCGCTTCTTTTCGCGCTTCCGCTTCCAGCTTCGATTGCTCGATCTGCTTCTGTTTCAGCGGCAGCGTGTACTGCATCGAGTCCGACTGCGCCTTAGCCTGCAGCACTGTTACCTGTGCCTGTGCTTCCGCTTGTTTCACGTCGCGCGCCTTCTGCGCTTCCGCTTCCAGCTCCGCAATCTTCACTTCCTTGGCCTTGATTTCCTGTTCCGTGCCAAGCCGCTCGTTCTCCTGTTCCTTCAACAACAATCCTTCCAGACCCTTCGCATATTCCTCGGGCAGCTTGATGTCCCGCAGCACCACTTCGCGCACCACGATCCCATCGCTCCCTAGCCGCGTCTTGATTGCCTCCGCCGCCTTGGCACGCAGCTCCTCGCGCTTCACCGCGAAAATTTCCCGCGTGATGTAGTTCGGCGCAAGCGACCGGTACGTCGAAGCCACCACCGGCGCCACCACTTCCCCGCCAATGTCCTCCGGCAAATTCGCGTGAATCATGTCCAGCCGTTGCGGATCAATCCGGTAGCGCACGGCCACGGCAATCCCGATGTTCAAACCTTCG
>DASSYL010000566.1:0-2994 GCA_035703315.1 Candidatus Acidiferrum sp.
AGCGGTGCGCGAAAGCGGGACGCTCGATTCGCTGATGGAGCTGAATGCAAAAGTCGTGTGGAAATTGCTAGCGGCGAATGACAAGGGATTCCCGATCAATTTGGCGGAGTTTTCCAGGCTGCAGAGGCCGCTGCGGCTGGATGCGTTTGAACACTACATTCGAGGGCTGCTGGCGACCGATGATGACGGCAGAGTGCGGGAGTTGCGGGAGTCGGCGCGGCTCGATCCGGACTGGGCTGATCCGGCGTTTGCCTTGGGACAGGCATATTTTTCGCGGCGCGATTGCGAATCGGCCCTGGCATGGTTGGCGAAAGTGCCGGCGGGAAGTTCGCAGTCGGCCGAGGCCATGTTTACGACCGGAGTGTGCCGGCTAATGTTGAATCAGCCGGATAAGGCTGAGGAGACATTTGCGGCGTTGCAAAATAATTTGCGGAATGACCTCGTGGCTGGGGCGGAGCTGCCAGAAGTGCTCAACAATCTGGCGCTGGCGCGGGCTCGGAGGGGAAATACGACGGGTGCGGCTTCAGGGCTGCTGCGGGCGTTGGACCTCGATCCGGACGAGGACGACTATCCGTTCAATTTGGGACTGCTGTACCTGCGTGGGAACGATGCGACGACGGCCGCGAAATATTTTCGCGAAGCTTCGGATCGGGAGCCGGAAAATCCGGAAGATCGAGCCATGCTGGTTTACGCTCTGGAAAAGACCGGAAACAAGACAGAAGCCGCGCAAGAGCGCAACTCGGCGATCGAGACACTTGGGCTTGCTTCGCTTCCGCCGGTGAAACCAGAGAGTTTTGCCAGGCTGGATCGAGTTTCGACGGAGCTGGATGTGACGACGCTACAGTTGCAGATTGCTTCGCGCGAAACGAACGGCAGCACCGGCGGGGGGGCGGCTTCGTCGGCTATGAGCTCTCCGACCTCACTGGTGCGGAGGGGTAGGCAGGAACTAGCGGCGGGGCGCGTGGACGCTGCGGAAGCGGATTTTCGGGCAGCGCTGGCGACCGCACCAAATGATCCGGCCGCGCACCGTGGCATGGCCGAAGTGCTGCGGCGCAGGTCGAAAAGAGCGGAAGCGATTCAGGAGTTGCAGGCGGCGCTGTCGGAGCGGGATTCAGCCGTGGATCGCACGACGCTAGCGCGCATCTTTCTGGAGCAGAAGAAGCCCGAGATGGCGAAAGCGGAACTGCAGAAGGCGCTAAAGATCGCGCCGAATTACTCGGAAGCGCGGCAATTACTGGAGCTTTTGCAGAACGGGAATGGAAAAGCAAAGACGGCAACACCATGAAGCAGTTGAGAAGATTGGCGACCGGCGTATTTTTTGCAGCGATGTTGGCGCTGGTATTGTTCCTGCCCGCAGTAAGTACTTCGGACGAAAAGTCACCGCGACCTCTGGTGATAGACCTGAATTTGGACGGCGAGGTCGAGCCTGTGCTGGCCACGTATGTTGACGAGGGATTGGCCGAAGCAGCGCGCCGGAATGCGGCGCTGGTGCTGATCACTATGGATACGCCGGGCGGGCTGAGCGATTCAATGAAGGACATTATTCAGCATGTGTTAGCGTCACCAGTACCGGTGGCGGTTTTCGTAGGGCCGACGGGAGCACGGGGCGCTTCGGCTGGATTTTTTATTTTGATGAGTGCGGATGTGGCAGCGATGGCACCGGGAACGCGGACCGGTGCGGCATCGCCGGTAATCGCGATAGGCGGATTCACAATCGGCGTGGACGATGTGCTGCGCCGGAAGATCATGAACGACGCGAAGGCATTTCTGCGGAGTTACTCGGAAAAGCGCGGGCGGAATGCAAAGCTGGCCGAAGAAGCGGTGACGGATGCGCGGGCATTCACGGAAAAGGAAGCGCTGGAAGGGAACCTGATCGAGTTTGTGGCGACGTCTCCGGAAGAGTTGCTGCGAAATCTCGATGGACGGACGCTGACGCGGTTCGACGGAAACCAGGCGACTCTGAAGCTGTCGAATTATCAGCGAGCGGCGTTCGAACTATCGGCGCGGCAAAAATTTCTGTCGCGAATCGTCGAGCCGGACATGTTCTTTCTGCTGCTGATTCTGGGCACGCTGGGTTTGTACGCGGAGTTTACCCATCCAGGCGCGGTGATTCCGGGTGTTGTGGGGGCCATCTGTTCGGTACTGGCGCTTTACGCCATGCATCTGTTGCCGGTGAATATTGCAGGGGTGCTGCTGATTTTGACAGCGGTCACCCTGTTTGTGTTGGAGGCCAAGTTCACCAGCCACGGAGTTTTGTTGTTGGGCGGAGTTGTCGCGATGGTTTTCGGAGCGATCTTTCTGATTCGGTCGCCCCTGACGGCAGGTGGGGTAAGCCTGGGGATGGCGATTGCCGTGACGCTGCCATTCGCAGCTATCAGCGTGTTCTTGATGAGGCTGGTGCTGCGCTCGCGCAAGTGGAAACCGGCAGCCGGCGCGGAGGAACTGCTGAGCGAGCAGGGAATCGCAGTGACCGGGTTGAAGAGCGGAATCGAAGGTTTCATCCGCATTCACGGGGAGTCGTGGCGTGCGACATCGACACAAGATGTAGCTGCGGGATCTGCCGTGAAAGTTTTGCGGATTGATGGGCTCAGGTTGCATGTTGCGCCCGTTACCTCGGAAGGTCGGGCCGGGAGTTCTTGAGTATCGTGAACGGGGCGCAGGAGGCGCATGATGAACATCGGATTGTTGACCATCGCGGTCGTCGTATTCTTTATACTAATTTGGATTCGCAATTCGATTTACATCATTAAGGAGTGGGAACGCGGCGTGGTGCTGCGGCTGGGCAAGCTGCTGCCACAAGCGAAATCGGGTGGCGTAAATTTCGTATTTTGGCCGATTGAGACGCTGTATCGAATCAGCCTCAGGCTGGAGACGCTGGATGTTCCGCCGCAGGACATCATCACGCACGACAACGTTTCGGTGAAAGTGAACGCGGTGTGCTATTTCCGGGTGGTGGATGCGAACCTGGCGCTGTCGCAGGTGGCGAACTATCAG
>DASSYL010000302.1:0-9739 GCA_035703315.1 Candidatus Acidiferrum sp.
GCAAAAAATCCCGGGTGTTGCGTTATGGTGTGTGTGTTCACTGTTTGCAAGTGCGATTCGCGTAGGCGGAGCGGAAAAGAGTCTACGGGAGACCTCAAACGCCGAGGACCAGGCGCTAGGGATAAGCCTGGGGGAGCGAAGGCAGTCATCACTGGACCTAGAGATTAAGGGCGAGATTGGCGGTGAGCCGGGAATCACGCAATACGTTTCGCGTGAAGATTTACTGAAGCTGCCGCAGGTGACGTACACAGTCACGGACGATGCTAACTTCAAGAAGGCGACCGAAATCAGCGGAGTGCTGCTGGAAGAGTTGCGAGCCTCGCTCGGTGTTTCCGAGCGCGCCGACCTGATGGTGGCGATCTGCATCGACCGTTATCATGGACACTTTCCGGCGGATTACGTTGCCGCGCATCATCCGATTTTGGTCTTGAAGATTAACGGCAAGGGACCGGATGAATGGCCGAAGGACCCGGAAGGGCGCGCGGCGTATGTGGGTCCGTACCTCATCACGCATGCGAAGTTCACGCCGAGTTTCAAGATTCTTGCGCATGAAGATGAACCGCAGATTCCGTGGGGCGTGGTGCGGCTGGAATTTCGCGAAAAAGAAAAAGTGTTTGAAGCGATTGCGCCGCGCGGGCCGGAAGCGGTTGACGCGGACGTGCAGGCGGGCTTTCGCATCGCCAAGCAGAATTGTTTTCGTTGCCATGACGCCGGCGGGGAAGGCGGAAGGAAGGCTGGCATTCCGTGGTCGGTGCTCACAGGATGGGCGGCCGCTGCGCCGGAGCGATTTTCGGCCTACGTGAGGGACCCGCAGGCGAGCAACACAAAGACGCAGATGGCGGCGAGCCCGCGGTACGACGACGCCACGATGAAAGCGTTGATCGCATATTTCAAATCATTTGCGCAGCGAGGCAAGCCATGACGCTGCGGGCGGCGAAGTTACTGCTGGTGGCCGCAGTGGCGGTGTACCACACGCTTGTGGTGCTGAACAATACGACCGACTACGCTTCGAATCAGCAATTCGTGCGGCACGTGATGATGATGGATTCGACGTTTCCCGAAAATCACGCGATGTGGCGAGCGGTGAACAGCCCGGTGATGCATAAGGCGTTTTACGTGGGCATTATCGCGTGGGAAGCGGCGACGATGTTGCTGTGCTGGTGGGGTGCGGTGGAACTGGTTCGGGCGCTGCGCGGACGGGCTGCGGTATTCGAAGCGGCGAAGCGGTCGGCCATAGCCGGGCTGACGCTTAGCATGCTGATGTGGCTGCTGGCATTTCTAAGCATCGGCGGAGAGTGGTTTCTGATGTGGCAATCGAAAACCTGGAATGGGCAAGAAGCGGCATTCCGGATGTTCACCGTGGTTGGAATTATTTTGCTGGTGCTGATACAGCGCGAGGTGGAGGAGGGGTACCAGGTTTAAGGACATTCGGGTTGCAGGACCAAAGCAAACGCGAAGCGTCGGTGCTGGAGAGAATGAAAGGCAAAACCGTACCCTTGCGGAACCAAAAGGTGCGGCAGCCCAACGTGATATTGAACTAAAGAGCGGCCTCGAATTCAGAGAAGCGGCGTTCGAGTTCCCACTGTTGCCGGCCGCGTTCGCTGGATTGCAAGAAAGCCGAGCAAGGGGCGGAAGGTCTATCGGAGCCGAGCTTGTCGTTTGCGCAGGCGGCGACGGGAACGGTGAATTTGTCGGGGGCGGCCCACAGGCTGGCCCCGGACAGAAAAATGTGTTCGATGCCGGTGCGGACCATCTGTTTTAGATCGAGGTAAGTCAGATCATAAGTTTGCACGGCGCGGACGTATTCGTGGGTCATGTCAATGCGGGAGACGCCTTCGTCGTCGGTGGAAAAAGAAACGGGGACACCAAATTTGCGGTAGATCAGGAAGGGATGTTCCTTGCCGGCGACGCCGAGGATGACGTCATTGCTGGTGAGATTGACTTCGACCATGACGTGTTTGGCGGCCATTTCGTGGAGCAGTTGGTGGGGATGCTGCTCGTACAAAACGTCGACACCGTGGCCGATGCGTTCGGCGCCGCCTTGTTGGACGGCCAGGCGGATGTGGCAGCACAGGCCTTCGTAAGTGACCAGGGGCGGAGCGATTTCGCCGGCGTGCAGAGTGATATGGACCTTGGGGTAAATCTTGCGGAGGTATTCGACCATGCGCATCTGTTCGGCGTAGTCGTGCATGGAGTGATAGCCGTCTTCGGGCATGACCATGTTAATGCCGACGAAGCGAGGATCGGCGGCAGCGATTTCAAAACAAAGAATGGCATGGGCAAAAACTTGTTCCTTAGGAAAGCCGCGCAGAATCTGGCAAAGATAGCGCATTTCGAGACGGCAAGCGGGGAAGGCATCAGGCTGGCCGCAATGTTCGCGGCGGGCGCGGTCGGCTTCAGCTTCATCGAGCTGCTGTTTCGCGGCGTTGACATCGGCCGAAATTCCCTTTGCCAGCAGCGCCTCGCGAAATTGGATTAGATCTTCCTTCCAGCCGATTTCATATCCGTCTTTAACCGCTCGCGTGAACGGAGGCGTGTGCATCAGCTCGATGTACTGAACATTCTGGCGGTCGGCACGAGTGGCGACCTCGTCGAGCCATTCGCCGAGATGGTTCTCCGACACGCCGCCGAAGCGGGCGAAGGTGTTGAAGAAGTGGTCATGGCCGCTGACGCCGGGCGAAGGAACGAAAGAGCGCATTGAGAAGGCGTTAATGAGGTCGTCGTACAGATGCTGGTTTTTGTAGACGTCGGCGGCGGGTACTTTGCCGCCGCTGCACGACGGTGGGTCGCCCTGGGATGCGGAAAAGACAGCGGAAGTGGCGCGGATAGCAGCGGGATCGAGACACATGTGGTCTTCGGCAGCGTCGCGGATCCAGGTTTCGGCATAGATGGCGCCGTAGAGATGGGTGTGCAGATCGGAGCCCTTGGGCATTTTGAAGAGGAGAGTGCGGAGTTCGACCGGGCTGTTGCGCAGCGCGTCGATGGAAACGCTGACCTGGCGCTCGAGAGCGGTCATGGAAGGGGCCGCGGCGGGTTTGGTCTGCGCAGAGGAGGAGCAGACGATGGCGAGAGGGAGCACCCGGAGCAGGAGTCGAAAAAAACGGGACATAAGGGAAGCGCTCCTTGCGGATATTGATAGATCACAGCGAATCTTTGACGGGTAAAGTTGGCCCCACGGCGTTGGCAAAGAAAAATTCTCCCGTACACTATCAGCCGCCAAAGTCGGCATCGGACGATTGGGCAAAAAGAATAACAGGAGCGCGAGTTGCGGGAAAAAAGAATTGTGATGCGGAGCTTGTCGACGGCGGCGCTGATGCTGGCGGTTGTATGCGGCGCGAACGCGCAGGAAAGAAAGAGGACCGAGCCAATTCCGGTGAAAGTGGTGGTGGTGGCGATGTTCGAGCGCGGCGAGGATACGGGCGACACTCCCGGCGAATACCAATACTGGGTGGAGCGCGAGCATCTGGATGAAATTCTGCCGATGCCGGCGAGCTTTCACCATGTTCGAATGAACAAGGATGGAGTGCTCGGCCTGCTGACGGGAGTGGGCACGGCACGGGCGGCCGCTTCGGTGATGGCACTGGGTCTCGATCCGCGATTCGATCTTACCAACGCGTATTGGGTGGTTGCGGGGATTGGCGGCGGCGATCCCGCGGATGTGTCATTGGGCTCGGCGGTGTGGGTCGACCGCGTAATTGACGGCGACCTGGCCTACGAAATTGATGCGCGGCAGATCCCACCGGAATGGCCGACGGGCTACGTTCCGCTGGGGAAAAGCGCGCCGTACGAGCAACCGATGAATGCAGCGAGGGCGGGGCTGTTCGCGACGAATCCCGGGTTGACGGCATGGGCGCTTGCGCTGACGCGCAATGTGCCGTTGACGGACACCGACGATTTGAAGAAGTTTCGTGCGCGCTTTGCGGAATTCCCGAACGCATTACGCCCGCCGTTTATAACGCGCGGCGACCAGGTCACGGCCAGCACGTTCTGGCACGGCTCGAAGATGGAGGAATGGGCAAATGCTTGGGCACGCTACTACGGCGGCGATCGCGCGAACTACATGGTGTGCGGGATGGAGGATTCCGGCACGCTGCAGGCGCTGGCGTTTTTGAACGAGGCACATCGCGTGGATTTACGGCGTGTGCTGGTGCTGCGAACGATCAGCAATTATGACCGCGAAGCTCCGGGTGTTTCGGTTTCGGACAGCCTCAAAGCATTGTCTACGGGAAACTATTCGGCCTACCTTCCGGCGCTGGATGCCGCCGAAATTGTGGGTGACAAAGTTGTGCGGGACATCGTGACGCACTGGGAGCAGCGCGCGGCGCAGATTCCGCACGCACCCTGAGCGGCAGGAGGCAGCAAATACCGTTCGTCGAAAGGGGAAACAGGTTTGCTGGAGCGCTGGTTCCATCTGCAAGAAAATCACACAACGGTGCGTCGCGAACTGTTCGCGGGGCTGACTACGTTCATGGCGATGGCGTATGTGGTTGTGGTGAATCCGCGCATCCTGGCGGAAGGTGGAATGCCGGCGGACGGCGTGCTGTTCGCCACGTGCCTGTCGGCAGCTCTGGCCACGCTGGTAATGGGTTTGTGGGCGAACTATCCAATTGCGCTAGCGCCGGGCATGTCGTTGAACGCGTACTTTACCTACTCGGTGGTCATCGGCCGGCACGTTCCGTGGCAGACGGCGCTCGGCGTGGTATTCCTTTCCGGTGTGCTGTTTCTGGTGCTGACGCTGACCAAAGTGCGCGAGCACATCGTCAACGACATTCCGGATTGCCTGAAACACGGGACCGCCGCGGGAATCGGCTTGTTCATCGCGTTCATCGGATTGCGCAACGCCGGACTGATTGTGGGCAATCCCGCAACGCTCGTCGGGTTCGGAAAGATCTCTGATCCCACCACGTCGCTGGCGATCGCCGGGTTGCTGCTGACGGCCATTTTGATGGCGCGGCGAGTCAGCGGTGCCATCTTGCTGGGAATCGCTATCATCGCCCTGGCCGGGATTCCGCTCGGATTGACGCATTGGCCAGGCCAGCTGTTTTCGTTGCCGCATCCTTCGGGAACATTTTTGAAATTGGATTTGGCCGGAGCGGCCAAACTCGGATTTGGTGAATTGATTTTCGTTTTCTTCTTTGTGGACTTGTTCGACAACGTGGGAACGCTGGTGGGAGTTTGCGAACAAGGGAAGTTGCTGCGTGATGGAAAACTGCCGCGCGCCAGCCGGGCGCTGTTGGCCGATGCATTCGGCACGATGGCCGGAGCGTTGACGGGAACGTCGACGGTAACCAGCTACATCGAGAGTGCGGCGGGAGTTGCGGCGGGCGGCAGGACGGGGCTGGGCAATTTGCTAATCGCGGCACTTTTTGCCGCCGCGATGTTCTGCGCGCCGCTGGTGGCAGCTGTTCCGGCCTATGCGACCGCACCCGCGTTGATTCTGGTAGGGGCATTGATGTGCAGCGCCGTCGCGCGCGTGAAGTGGGATGACTTCACGGAAGCGTTTCCGGCGTTTATAACGGTGATCGCCACACCCCTGACCTTCAGTATCGCTACCGGCTTAAGCCTCGGATTGCTCTCCTTCACTTTTCTGAAACTGGGAACCGGCCGGTATAAAGAAATCAGCCCGCTTATCTGGATTCTTTCGGTGCTGTTTGTTTTCCGCTATGCGTTTCTAGGCAGCGAATAGCTAAGCAACCGGCGCCGGGTCAGTTCTGAAACGAAGCAACCGCTACCTGCTGATCCTCGAACACTTCGAACAGATTTAGCACGCGCACCAGTTTCAAGGTCTGCAGCGCAAATTTGGAGGGCTTCAGCAGCTTCAATGAACCGCCGTGCTGCTTGGCCAGGGTCAGGTGGCGCACCAGCAGGCCGATTCCGCTCGAATCAATCATGGGAACTTCCTCAAGATCCAGCACCAGTCGCGCTTCACCGGCGTTCAGCAGGTCCTTGATGGTGTCGTTGGTGCGGTCCAGCGCCGGGCCGAGATGCAGCTTGCCGCGCAACTTGATGACCTTGACCTGATCTTGCGTGCGCACATCAATTTCCACGGTCTGCTCCTTGAGCCCTTGCGAACTGCAGTCTGCTTGCCTGGGCGTGCCCCGTCTGCTAAAGTTCGCGCTCAACTTAGAAGGATTTCAGCAGATTTGCAAGTCGGCGGTGACCAGCCACCGCGATCCAGGGCTAATCTCGGGTCGAGGGTGCTGGCCAGCAGAGACCCTGATTGAAATTTGATCTAAATTTATTGGCAAGTGAGCTGCTAGCGGCGCAGGAGTTGGCTCCGCGGGCCCGTCGCATCGCGCAGGCTGTGGCCGAAGCGGTGGCGGGCGCGTTCGTGAACGTGTACACGCTGGGAACGATCGAGAGTGAAGAAGCGTGGGTGGTACGGGCGTCGGCGGGCGGCGAATCGGTGATGGCAGGACATTCGCCGGCGGACCAAGGCAGCCTTGGCGAGTTAAGGGCGAAGCAAACGGCGCTGCTATTTACCGATGCGGAGTTGTCTCGCGAAGACTACGCGCACCTGGACGTGCGACGCACGCTGCGCTCGCTGGCCTACCTGCCGCTGGCGAAGGACGGCGGGCTCGTAGGCGCGATTGAAATTTTGTCGTTTGAAGCGGCGCTGAAGGCCGAGCAGTTGCAAGAGCTACAGCCGCTGGCGGAAACGAGCGCCTACGCATTGGTTGCCGCACAGCGTTACGAAACAGAACGCAACGACTCACTGGCCTCGGTAACGCGTCTGACGCAGCTCTATGACCTGGAGCGCTCCTTCTCTTCCACGCTCGAAATGGCCGAGCTGCTGCCCATCATTGGATCGAAATTTCGCGAGGTGATGGAATGCGCGGCCATCAACTTGTGGCTGCTGCGCGGGGACGAAAGCGTTGAGCTGATGCATCAGGCTGGAAGCGATCCCACCACAACCGACGGCAGCGCGCAAAAGCCTGGAGAAGGAATTCCCGGCGATGTCTCCGACAACGGCGAAGCGGTGCTCATCGCTAGCGACGATGATATGCGACTGGCGGCACGCAATGCGGCGATGGTTGAACAAGCGAGGGTTCGGACGCTGCTGGTCGTCCCGATCATGGACCGAGGCGCTCTGGTTGGCGTTGTTGAGGCGGTGAACAAGCTGAACGGGAAAGCGTTTGACGATGATGACTTGTTCGCGTTGACCACGATTACCGAAACGGCGTCGAGCGCGCTGCACAATGCCAGCCTTCTGATGGCGGAACGCAAAGTGGAAGTGCTCGAAACACTGGTAACGGTAAGCCATGAAATTACTTCCACTCTGAACCTTGAGCGCATGCTGCAAACCATCGTAAACGCCCCGCAAGCGGTGATTCCGTACGAACGCGCGGCGATTGCGCTGGAGCAGCGCGGCCGCTTCAAGCTGAGCGCCGTGTCGGGTGTCACGCAGTTGAATGCCGACGCGCCAGACATCGCGCCTCTTAACAGCGTGCTGCAATGGGCCGCACTGGCGGAGGAAATCGTAAACGTCCGCCAGGATGGCGAGCAGATTGACACCGACCGCGAAGAGACGCGGGCCAAGTTCAAACAATATTTCGCCGAAACCGGCATGCGCGGCTTTTACGCGATCCCCCTGAACGACGATACGGGCCGAGTCGGGATTCTCAGCCTGGAAAGCAGCGATCCCGATTTTCTGACGTCCGTGCACCTCGAACTGTTGCAAGTGCTGGCCGGGCAGGCCACGGTGGCGCTGCGCAACGCACAAATATACAAGGAAGTGCCGTTCATTTCGGTGCTGGAGCCGGTGCTGGAGCGGAAGCGCCGCTTCCTGGCGATGGAGAAGACGCGTCGCACGCTTTATACCATCGCAACGATCGCCGCGTTTGTCTTTCTGGTGATTTTCCCGCTGCCGATGCGGCTGGCGGGCGATGCTGTCGTAGCTCCGGTTCATCGAGCGCAAGTGCAGCCGGAGTTCGAAGGCGTGATCGGAAAGATTTTCGTGCACGAAGGCGAGCCGGTGAAGCGTGGGCAAGTGATTGCCGAGATGGAATCGTGGGACCGGCAGACGGCGCTGGCTGCGGCGCAGGCACGTTATCAGACCGCTTTGCTGCAGATGAACCACGCGCTGGCTTCGAATGACGGGGCGGAAGCGGGGATTCAGCGCGTGCAAGCCGACTACTGGAAAACGGAAGTAGCCAACGCGCAGCAACTCCTGGATCGCGCGGAATTGCGTTCGCCCATCGACGGAGTGATCTCGACGCCGCACATTGACACTTTCGTAGGCCGGCGCCTGCAGTTCGGTGACAATTTTGCTGAAGTGGTCGATGCTTCGCAGGCCGTTGTGGATGTGTCGATCGACGATTATGACGTCAGCCTGCTGCGCGCTGGTCAAAAGGCCGCTGTTAAGCTCAACGGCTATCCGACACGCACGTTTCGCGGAATTGTCGCGGTGGTCAGTCCAAAGGGCGAGGCGCAGGGAGATTCACGCGTATTCTTTGCGCGTGTCGCTGTCGACAACCCCGCTGGATTAATCCGCACCGGCATGGAAGGTCGCGCCAAGATTTCGACTGGATGGCGCATGTCGGGATACGTCCTGTTCCGGCGCCCGGCGATCTGGCTTTACTCGCGCGTCTGGAATTGGTTTGGCTGGTGAGCGTGACTTGAGGACCGACACGATGAAGCCTTGCTGCACAGCACTTCTCGCCGCAATGTTTGCCGCTGCGCTCGCCGGCTGCGGCGGACAGGAAGATAATCCTTCGTCGGCGCAAGCGGCATCTGCGCCAAGCGCAACAGCGCCGGCGCACGCCAGTGATGCTCGGCCGGCCGAACTTTCCATCACCGCGCCTCTCATCGTGGAGCATCAGGTGGACGTAACGGCGCAGCGGGAAGGCATTGTGGCAAGAATTTTGGCGGATACCGGCACGCGGGTAGCCGCCGGCACGCTGTTGGCGCAACTGGACGATCGCCAACTCATCGCCAATCTGGAAGGGGCCCGCGCCAAAACGCGCAGCATCGCCGCCGATCTGAAAAACTGGCAAGCCGAGGCCGAAGTGCTCAAAGCCGACTACGTCCGCGCCCAGCGGCTCTACGACGAAAAGTTGATCGCGGAAGAACAGCTACAGCACGCGAAGTACAAAGCCGAATCCGACGAATGGGACATCTTGCGCGTAAGGGAACAGCTGAATACCGCCAAACAGGAGGAACATTCGCTGGAACTGGAGCTCGAAAAAACGCGCATCATGGCGCCTTTCGCCGGCCTGGTGGCGCGGCGCTACGTCCGCGAGGGCCAGTCGGTAGCGAAAGCGGATCGACTCTTCTGGGTTACCGCGGAAGGACCGTTGCGGGTTCGCTTCACGCTCCCAGAAAAATTCATCCGGCACTCGAAGAAAGGCCAGTTGCTGCCGCTTACCTCTGCCGACCTGGCTGCGGAAAAACACCACGTAAAGGTGGTCGAAATCAGCCCGGTGGTGGATCCCTCGAGCGGGACGATCGAGGTGCTGGCGGAACTGGTTGGTGAGCGCGGAGAGCTTCGCCCCGGCATGACCGTCACCGTGTACGTACCGAATCCGCAATGAACCTTACCCGCGCTCTCGATGTTGCGTTACCCGATATACCCGCTCGCGAAATCCTGCAGCGCGTTCCCCGCATCGATCCCGCAGTTACGTTTCGCGAACATCTCGAAGACGGCGAACGGATCGTCCGCGTGTATTTCCCCAGCACCGGACTGATGTACCGCTTGACGTGGCAGCAGTGGAGTCTGGCCCGCTTGTTCGACGGAAAA
>DASSYL010000351.1:0-3159 GCA_035703315.1 Candidatus Acidiferrum sp.
GCCATGATGAAGCTGCTGGCAAGCGGCAGTCGCACGCGAAACAGAATTTGCTTCTCAGTCATGCCCATGCCTTCGGCGGCTTCGAGAATGGCCGGATCAACGCTGGTCAATCCCACGTACGTGTTGCGGAGAATGGGCAGCAGCGCATAGAGAACCAGCGCGACGATCGCCGTATGGGCCCCGATTCCACCGATAAACGGAAGAGGGATGAGGAAGCCGAACAGCGCGAGGCTCGGAATGGTCTGAAGGATGCTGGCGAGCGCGAGCGCGGCGGCGCGAAGGCGGGGACGGCCAACGATCACCAGTCCAAGTGGAACGCCGATGGCTGTGGCGACGGCCATCGAGATCAGGACGAGAATCAGGTGCTCGCGCGTGGCGGCCAGAACTTCGAGGCGATGACTGGCTATGAATTGCCAGGCGTTCATACGCCGGCTCCCGCGGTAAGTTCCGCAGCATCGAGAAATTCGCGGGCGACGGGGTGAACCAGCTTGACGAATTCCTGTGGCGCGGCCTCGGCGATGACTCGGCCGGAGTCCAGAAGAACGATGCGCGTGCCGAGCAACAGCGCTTCTCGCACGTCGTGGGTAACGAACACCACGGTCTTGGACATTTTGCGGTTCAGCGCCAGGAACTCCCGTTGGATTTCGGCCCGCGTGACAGGATCGAGGGCGCCGAAGGGTTCGTCCATGAGAAGAATTTCGGGGTCGGCTGCGAGCGCCCGGGCCACTCCGACGCGCTGGCGCTGGCCGCCGGAAAGCTCGCGCGGGTAGCGATGGGAATAAACGGCGGGGGACAAGCCGACCGCCTGGAGGACTTCGCCATAACGGGAAGAGATGCGATCGGGGGGCCAATTTTCGAGATGAGGCACCAGGCAAACGTTTTCACGCACGGTTAAGTGAGGAAACAGGCCGATTTCCTGAATGACGTAGCCGGTGCCGCGGCGAAGGCGGATGATGTCCCATTCGCGAATGTCGCGTTGTTCGACCAGCACGGCGCCCGAGGTGACGCGACGGAGGCCATTGATGAGCTTTAGCAGGGTGGTCTTGCCGCTGCCGCTGCGGCCGAGGAGAGCAATTGTTTCACCACGATGAACCACGAGAGAAACGCCGGAAAGAATCGGAGCCGCGGAAATAGTGGAAATTTGGTATTCCACCTGGCGAAACTCGATGATAGGGTGGGTCATGTAGGTGATTTTTGCGTACGTTTCGGTTGACGTGCCTGCGCCGCAGCGTCAACATCCTAACTTAGCCAGCCCCTCCCGCGCCGGAATTTCGCTGCATCCTTCTCAGGGAAGCCGCATCAAAGGAAGGGACTTTCATGGGAGCACTCGCCAGCGCAGTTCGTACCCGCCACGAATATCAAGAACGGCTGGCACACGCGCGAAGTACCACCGACCAACTATTCCAGATTTTGCGCGATGAAGCTTGGTATGACCGAGCGATCGCGGAGCGGCATCGCGTTATTTTTTACGTCGGGCACGTCGAAGCCTTCGACTGGAATTTGCTGGGTCAACGCGCCTTCGGTCTGAAACGATTCCATCCGACCTTCGATCAGTTGTTTGCATTCGGGATTGACCCGGTGGGCGGAGGCTTGCCTAACGACAGACCGGAAGAATGGCCGGCGCGAAATGAAGTGGATGCGTACAACCGGCGCTTGCGCGCGGAACTGGATTCGGCAATTGGGAGGACCCTGGAGCGGCCGAGCCAGGGACATCCGCACATCCTGACCATGCTGGATACGGCGATCGAGCACCGACTGATGCACGCGGAAACGCTGGCATACATGTTCCACCGGCTGGCAGGAGATAAAAAGAAAGCACCGCGGGCGGAGCAGCGATGGATGGCGCCGCAAATCCGGCACAGGCTGGTGGAGATTGAGGCGGGGCCGGCGACGCTGGGACTGCCGCGCGATTCGGCACAATTCGGGTGGGACAACGAGCGCGGGATGGTGACGGTCAACGTACCGGAGTTCGCGATCGAAAATCACAACGTAACGAACCGGCAGTTTTTGCCGTTTATCCAGAATCGGGGATATCACAACCGCTCGCTGTGGAGCGCGGCGGATTGGGCCTGGCGCGAAGAAAGCGGCGTCGAGCATCCGGCGTTCTGGTATCGCGACGGAAATATCTGGATGCAACGCGGAATGTTTGGCGACATCCGACTGCAGCTGGACCACCCGGTGTATGTGAGCCATGCGGAAGCCACGGCGTACGCGAAATGGCTGGGGCGCCGGCTGCCTACCGAAGAACAGTTTCATCGTGCTGCTTACGGAATGAAGGGATCTGACGCCCAACGCCAGTATCCGTGGGGCGACGAGGCACCCAATCCGCGTTTTGGGAATTTTGACTTCGCGCACTGGGAATCGGCGCCATGCGGAACGTATCCCGCCGGAGCGAGCGAGTTTGGAATCCACGATCTGGTCGGAAACGGATGGGAATGGACGCGAACGATTTTTGCGCCGCACCCCGGTTTTGCGCCGATGCCGTTCTACCCTGGTTATTCGGCGAATTTTTTCGACGGGAAGCATTATGTGATGAAAGGCGGATCACAACGCACCGCAGCGTGCATGCTGAGGCGTTCTTTCCGGAACTGGTTCCAGCCGCATTATCCGTACGTCTACGCGACATTTCGTTGCGTGGAAGATTAGCGCAGTAAAAACCGGCAGGTCGCCCTGGCCCTTGGGAGTCGAGATGATCGTCCAAGCCCCTTCAGAAAAGGCAATCTCGGAGTTTGCCGCGGATGTTCGCGCAGGGCTCAGCAAGAGCGGCCAGCGCGAATTGCCGAGCAAGTATTTGTACGACGAAGTCGGATCGGAGCTTTTCGAGGCGATCTGCCTGCTGCCGGAGTATGGGCTGACGCGGGCTGACACGCGCCTACTGCAAAAGCATGCGGAAGAAATGATGGCGCGGATGCCAACTCCGACGCACGTGGCGGAACTCGGAAGCGGCAGCGGGAAAAAGACGCGAATGATCCTGGAGGCGCTCTCCAAACGGCAGCGGACTTTCTATTATCCGATTGAAATTTCACCGGCTGCGCTGGCGGCGTGCGAAAAAGAGCTGGGCCAACTGGATTTCGTGAGTTTGGTCGGCTACGAGAAACCATACCTGGAAGGGTTGCGTGCGGTGGCGGCGCGGCGAGAACCGGGTGAACACGTCTGCGT
>DASSYL010000417.1:0-6003 GCA_035703315.1 Candidatus Acidiferrum sp.
CGCCGTATATTCTCCTTCAATGAGCGCTGAGACGAGGATCGCCATGGCGAGATAAATTAGCCCACCGCCAACCAGCAAAAGAACATACGACGCGACCTGAGTGACTGAAACTGGCATTTTCGCCAAGGAGGAAACCAAAAAAACTGCAGCCCACGGCACGATTCCCAAAACCATCGCTTCAACAATGCTCACTCCGATGCGAACGGCCATTAGCCGCGCCCGACGGACAGGCAAGGCTAGCGTCAAGGCGGAAGTTCCGATCGCCCTTTCACGAACAAGTCCTCCCATGCCCAGAAGAACGACGGCCAGCACCCATGCAACAACCACGAACTGCTGATTCACGAAAAGAAGACGGTTGAAATCTGACTTCCATTCGGGCCGGATGAGACGTTGCGCGTGGTATACAAAGATTGTGCTGAAAAGCGTCAGCGTTGCGAGGCAAGTCAGGAACCGGGAACGCGTCTCAAGCCAGGCCTTGTACCACAACATTTCAATGCTCCTTGACCGTTTCCAGAAAAATGTCGCGCAATTCTACGGGAGTCACTTCAACGGAGACGGCATTGAGTTGCTGCGCCAGGCCGACTACGGATTGCGCATTACTGCTCGCAAGCACTCTGATCTGTCGACCACGCGTTTCGACTTTTCTGTTTGGCGGCAACTCATATACGCGGAGAAGTTGTTTTTCGACCTTCTTACGCCAGTCGGGATAGAACGAACTGATAAAGCGAATCGTTTGCTCCACCGTCATATACCCGTACAAGGGCTTATTCTCAGCTACGTAAGCGGCGCGCCGGCGCAGTGCACAATTCTTGCCGGCCACGGTAATTTGTTCTCCTAGCACGCTGCCTGAGCCCGCGGTGGGCCGTACCATGCCGAGCAACATTTTGATAGTGGTGCTCTTGCCCGCGCCGTTTCGGCCAAGAAACGCGGTGATGCGATTCCGTCCGACCGACAAATTCAATTCGCGGACGGCCTCGCAGTTACCGTAAGTCTTGGTGAGGTTGTGCGTCAGAATCACTGCTTCGTTCATCGCTTGCTCGCCAGCTCAACCGGATAGAGCAGTTCGGCTTCGAACGCCCTGCGGATTTCCTCGTCGCGCAGGCCGTCGTCGCGCAACCGTTCGATGACATCCTGGATTCGCCGGCGAGCCTCGTTTACTCGGTCGGACATCGACCGGGTTCTCCGCTTCACGCGAACAAATGCTCCAGAACCGTGGCGCAATTCGAGAAGTTCTTCGTATTCGAGCTCGGAATACGTTTTGGCGACTGTGTTAGGGCTGACGACCAATTCTTCGGCGAGCGTTCGGATGCCGGGTAATTGCTCGCCGTCGCGCAAGGAGCCGGTCTCAACGGCGTGTCGGATTTGTTGCATCAGCTGCAAGTAAAGAGGCTGGCCGCTGGCCGGAGTGAGTCTGAAAAACATTCGCGTAACTGCAATGGTGTAAAGATACAGCATTACGGAAAGGGGTCAATCGTTGAGGTCTCTCCCTCAGGCCGCCCCGCGATCCCATGTAGATTCCGGGCGCCCTCAAAATTTTCCAAATCGGTAGCCTGCGCGATAAACTTGTCAGCCTCATGGCTGCCAAGCCCGCAAAAACCCCGCGACCGCTGGTCGGCATCATCATGGGCTCCACTTCCGACTGGGAGACGATGGAACATGCCGCGAACACGTTGAAGGGTCTCAGCATACCGTTCGAAACGCGCGTCGTTTCGGCGCATCGCACGCCGGACTTGCTCTTTGCTTACGCTGCCGAAGCGGAATCCCGTGGCTTCGAAGTGATTATTGCTGGAGCGGGCGGCGCGGCGCATCTTCCTGGGATGACTGCATCAAAGACCGTGCTGCCGGTTTTTGGCGTGCCGGTTGAATCAAAAGCGCTAAAAGGATTGGACTCGCTGTTGTCCATCGCGCAGATGCCCGGCGGAATTCCCGTCGGGACGTTGGCCATCGGCAAAGCAGGTGCGATCAATGCGGCACTGCTGGCCGCGGCTTCGCTCGGCAACAAATATCCCGCGATTCGCGAAGCGCTGCGCAAGTTTCGCGGCATGCAAACGAAGAAGGTTCTCGCTGTTCCCGATCCGTCAAAATTCGCAGCCGCTGCGAATCCTCTCCGCAAAAAAGGGAAACGCAAGTGACGATTGGGATTCTCGGCGGCGGGCAGTTGGGCTACATGCTTGCCCTGGCAGGCTACCCGCTCGATTTTCATTTTCGTTTTCTCGACCCTTCGCCGCAGGCGCCAGTAGGCCGCATCGCGCCGCGCGTCACCGCTGAATACAGCGATTTCGAGGCGCTGGACAAGTTCGCGCATGGGCTGGCACTGGTCACTTACGAATTTGAAAATGTTCCAGTCGAGTCGGTCCGCCATCTCGCCCAGAAGTTGCCGGTCTACCCCCCGCCGCAAGCACTCGAAGCCGCGCAGGATCGCCTGAGCGAAAAATCGCTTTTCCAACAACTCGGCATTCCCACTACGGAGTTCGTTGCCGTCAATTCCTTCGCCGAGATTGACGCAGCTATCCGCAAACTCGGATTGCCGTGCGTTTTGAAAACGCGCAAACTCGGGTACGACGGAAAGGGCCAGTGGGTGTTGCGCACGCACGGAGATGTCGCCACTCTTCATAAGGAATTTCCCTCCGCTCCGCTTATTCTGGAAAATTTCATAACGTTCTCTCGCGAACTCTCTGTTCTCGCCGTGCGCGGCCGTTCCGGCGAAACGGCGTTCTATCCGCTGGTGGAGAATCATCATCGCGGCGGAATTCTTCGCCTTTCTCTGGCTCCGGCGCCGCGGCTTTCTGAGGGGTTGCAACGCGAAGCGGAGAATGCCGCTCGCCGGATTATGGAAGCACTCGACTATGTGGGAGTGCTCGCAGTGGAGCTGTTCGAATGCGGCGGCCACCTGCTGGCAAACGAAATCGCTCCCCGCGTCCACAATTCCGGCCACTGGTCCATCGAAGGCGCGGTTGCCAGCCAGTTCGAAAATCACTTGCGCGCAGTTGCGGGACTGCCGCTAGGCGAAACGAGGACTCTGGGTTATTCGGCCATGCTGAATCTGATCGGCGAAGTGCCGGAACCGGCAGAGTTACTCGCCGTGCCGGGTGCGCACCTGCACTTGTACGGAAAATCGCTGCGGCCCGGACGCAAAGTCGGCCATGTAACCCTGCGCGCTGACTCCGCTGAACAGCTCAACGCGCGCCTGAAGCAGCTTCCCGCGTTCTTTCGGCGCGAAGAATTCTGCCTGCCTTCGGAGATTGTTGCCGCTCGTAAGTAACTGATAATGCCAATGTTATGCCGGTTTGAAGCGCCGGTTGCCGCTCTTCGCCGCGAATGCTACGATTTTGCGTCTCCATGTCCCCGGAAATTCAGCCAAGACCGCGCGTCGGTATTCCCTGGCGCACCCGCGAAGAAGAGCGCAACGGCAACGTTGAGAAGCTGAACGATTACTTTGAGGCGGTACGGCGGGCCGGGGGCTTACCGGAGCACGTTTCCCTCGGTTCGAACGATGCGGAGTTGCAAAGGCAGGCGGCGGAGCTGGATGGGTTTGTGCTGCCTGGGAGTCCCGCGGATGTGGACCCGGCGCGGTATGGCGAAACGCGCCACGCGAAAACGGTGATGCTAGACGAGGACCGTGACCGTACCGACAGCGTGCTGCTCGAACACGCACTGGCTGTTCACAAGCCGGTGCTGGCGATTTGCTACGGCTGCCAGATTCTGAACGTGCATCAGGGCGGAACGCTGGTGCAGGACATTCCCGCGGAAAAGCCGGGCACCGATACGCACGGAAAAACGGATTTGCCGGCGAATGCGGCCAAAGGTGATTTGCAGCATGGCGCGACGCTGGCGTCGGGCAGCCACTTGCAAAAGCTGGCCGGAGCGGAGCGGGTGCGGATCAACAGCAGCCATCACCAGTCAATTGACCGGCCGGGAGAAGGGCTATGCGTGACGGCGCTCGGGACCGACGGAATCATCGAAGGTGTGGAATTGGAGTCGCGGGAAGATTGGGTGATTGGCGTTCAGTGGCATCCGGAACGTATGCCGGACGATCCGTTCGCACAGAAGTTGTTCGCAGATTTTGTTGGCGCGGCGCGCAAGGCGAAGCTGGAAACGGCCGCCGAGCGTTGACGCAGCTTGGCAAGAGACAGAGAGATTCCTCAATCCGCGGACTTCGTTCGGAATGACGAATTCGCTCTAAGGCTAACGCCGGTCGGACGCATCAAAACAGGTTTCTTAATTCATTGGGGGAATCATGATTTCTTTGGCAGGCAAGGCTGCTTTGATCACCGGAGGTTCGCGCGGAATCGGCGCGGCGGCGGTAAAGCTGTTTGCGCAGGCTGGCGCGGACGTGGTGTTCAATTACAACAAGGCGAAAGACGCGGCGGCGCAGATCGAAGCGGAAGCACGCAAACACGGAACGCGTGTGGAAGCATTCAAGGCCGATGTGAGCAAACACGCCGACAACAAAAAGCTGGTGGAGCAGACGATTGCGCGGCTGGGCCGCATCGATATTCTGGTCGCCAATGCGGGCGTGTGGAACGTCGAAGATCTGCCCGTCGAAAAAATGACAGAAAAGCAGTGGGACGACATGGTGCGGATTAATTTGAAGAGCGTCTATTCGGTGATTCATTTCGCCGTACCGCAAATGATCAAGCAGAAGTCCGGAAAAATTGTTCCGATCAGCTCGACCGCGGGGCAACGCGGCGAATCGTTTCACACGCATTACGGCGCCAGCAAGGGCGGCGTCATTTCGTTTACCAAAGGCTTGGCCACCGAGCTGGCGAGGCACGGGATTCTGGTGAACTGCGTAGCGCCGGGATGGGTGGCCACCGATATGTCGAATCCGGTGCTGGATACCAAGGCCGGGCAAAAGATGGCGGCAGGGGCAATTCCACTGGGGCGGCCAGCGACGGCGGAAGAGATTGCGGGACCGATTCTGTTTCTGGCTTCCGACCTGGCCAACTTCATGACCGGCGAAATCATCAATGTAAACGGAGGCTCGGTACTTTGCGGATGAGCTTGGCCCTGAACGCCAGCAGGACTGCCGCGCGGGTTGCATGCTCGTTGCTGCTATTGACCGTGACGAGCGCGTCGATAGTGCGGGCGCAGAATCCGGATACCCTGATGCCGGAAGCGAGCGCCGCGAAAGCCAAGCAGATTCTGTCGGATATGATCACTGCGTTTGGCGGGCCGGCGTATTTGAATGCGCGACAATCGGAATGTGGAGGCCGTATGTCGCAGTTCGGGCACAATGCGGATTTGACGGCGTACCTTCCTTTCAAGAGCTACTGGGAATTTCCCGATAAGAACCGAACGGACATCGGAAAAAAAGGAAACGTGATCGACCTGTACGCGGGCTACGAAGGGTGGACGCTGGACCACGATGGAGTTAGCGCAGAGCCGGCCGCGCAGGTGGATAATTTTCGCGCACAGCTGCCGAACAACCCGCACTACATTTTTCGCTACCGGCTGAAGGAAGAAGGAATGAACTTCCGCTGGGCCGGGCTGGATTTGATCGACCTGAAACCGATCGACTGGGTGGAGCTGACCGACAGCAAGCAACGGGTGTACCGGATCGCAGTGGCGAGAGAGACACGCCTGATGGTGAGGTTCGTGGTGTTGACACCGAACGAAGCGAACAGCCAACCGGATGAAGATATTACGTCGTATGCGAACTATCACGCCCTCGATGGAGTGCAGACACCGCTGCAAGTGAGCCGCACGCATAATGGCCGCCGCGTGTTCCAGGCGTTTTACGATACGTGCCGCTACAACCCGAATTTGCCAGCAAATTTTTTTACCAAGGCAGGATTGGAAGAACGGTTCCGCGACGTGGGCAGCCGATCGGATAAAAAGAAGGCGGCCAAGGCGAAAGACGAGTGACCGGTGTGAGTCGCGCGCCGCGAAAAATAGGGCCGCGACGGTTGATACCAGACTGGGTAAAAGACCCACGCAATTGGCCCCCAACCCAGGCGTCGCAGCAGATTGTAACTCGGGAAGTTAGCGGAAGTTGTCCGC
>DASSYL010000006.1:0-5339 GCA_035703315.1 Candidatus Acidiferrum sp.
GAGGGGATTCAGGGGGACGGTTGCCAAGCTGTGCCGGTCCGCCGGCGAAACAGCTTTCTCTCCGTTCCCAGAAGCAGCAGCCAGTGAGCGCCTGTGAGGGAGGGCGGCTGCCTGTAGACGGGTGTTATAGAAGAATCATGATCGCTAAAGCGAATGATTCGTTTCTGCCGGCCGTCCCCCTGAATGCTCGGCCGGAGCTTGGGTACTATGGGATTCTTAGATTTTCTTTTTGGACAGAGCAAATGTCCGCGCTGCGGCACAAAAGGGGCGCGCAAGTCGCAGGGTCAGACTCGATGTCCCAATCCCTCGTGCCCGCTTTTCGATATAAGCCTGCGCGGTACCCGGGACCCCACCCGCGTCGGTATTTCCCCTCCGAGACGCGGAGATTTTTCGCCGCAGTCACCGCTCGCCATTCGGTACCGCAATTTTGGTGGTGAAGAGAAGACCTTCACTGCGGATAGCGAAACTCTCCGGCGGAAACGCAACCACATCATCGCGCAAGTAACCCCGACCGGCGAAAACATTTCGCTTTCTCGCGACCGCATTCAGAACTTGGATGAAGTCGAAGCGGCTCTGCCGAAAATTGCCGAATATCGCCAGCCGGGTCCCACCGCGCGCGAACGTCAGGTGCTGGGCTTCCACAAGAAACATAAGTCCACTTCGCCTCTATACGAGAAGATTCGAGCGAAGTATCCGGACTGGTAGGGCGCGGGAAGGCCACGACATTTCGCTATAAACTATTCGCGTGCCTGACGAACCAAAACCAAAACCTTTTCTAAGCGGTCTTCCAAAAGCAGAGCTGCACCTGCATCTCGAGGGCACGATCCTGCCTGCGACCGTTTGTTCACTGACGGCTCGTCATGGTGTGAAGGCGACCGAAGACGATGTGCGCCGGCGTTACAACTACACGGACTTCCTCGGGTTCCTCAACACCTTCAAGTGGGTCACGTCTTTCCTCCGCGATCCTGCAGATTACGCGCTCATCGCGCATGATCTGTGCGAGCAGCTTCTGGCGCAGCGCGTGAGGTACGCCGAGGTCACCCTGTCCGTTGGAGTGATGCTGCTCCGCAATCAGAAACCAGAAGCGAACTTCGCCGCCATCCTCCGCGCGGCCGAAGAGTTCGAGTCTCGGGGCTTAACCTTGCGCTGGATTTTCGACGCGGTCCGCCAATTCGGTCCCGATGCCGCGATGCGGGTGGTGGAATCCGCAAACAATTGCGCGTCTCCCAAAATCGTCGCGTTTGGCATCGGCGGCGATGAACTCAGCATTGCCACCAAGGATTTTCTTCCCGTTTACGAAGCCGCTTCCGCCGCCGGCCTCCATCGCCTCATCCACGCCGGCGAAATCGGTGGTCCGGAAAAAATCCGTGAAGCCGTGGAGCTTCTCCACATCGAGCGTGTAGGCCACGGTATCGCCGCCGTCCACGATCCAGCGCTGATGGACCTCCTCGCCTATCGACGCATCCCTCTTGAAATTTGCCCCGTCAGCAATGTTCGCACTGGCGCTCTGGCCCGGCAGTGCCAGCGCAACGGAGTTGCTCTCAGCGACCATCCGCTACCACAACTCTTCCGGCACGGCATCCCCATCGTTCTTTCCACTGACGACCCCGCCATGTTCCACACGAATCTCACTGCCGAATACGCAGCCGCTCAACAAATGGGCCTCTCCGATGCGGAGCTCGGCCAACTCGCGCAGGCCAGCTTCATCTACGCCTTCGACTTTAAGGACAAAACATTTTCTTGACACCCTTGCGCGCCGCAAGCGTACACTCGCTCCGTATACTGGGACCTGGAAACCGCCGTTCGGCAAACTTGGGCTCCAGCAGCTTGCGTGGCGCTTCCCCCGATCATTCTGCTGGCATCCGGTCCAGTAGGGCCTGAATTTCCGTTTTCTAATTGGATTGGCTGCGTTTCTGGCATTGCTGGGTAAAGGGCCCAACCTCTTGCGGGGGCGTCCATGAAAACCGCCGTTGGCGTTTTTGCCGATCGAATTCGCGCGGAAGAGGCAATTCGAGCGCTGCTAAAGAACAAAGTCCCGCCGGAGCGAATCACCTTTCTGACCCGCTCCGAACCCGAAGCAAATAGCATCAGCGAACACCTGCAGAGTACAACTGTTTTGCAGCATACGGTGGGAACGCCTGCGCGCTTCAGCGTGCTGTCGATTTCCGGCGTTGGCCCCGTTCTTGTGCAGGGTCCCGATATTGCCGATCTTTTCGATCGTCCGGTTCGCGACCAGAGTCCGGCCGCTCCCGCTCAAGCTTCGAATGACTCGTGGCGGCAAAGGTCGGCTTCTCACGGGAGCGAGGATGACGCCGCGTTCTTTCGCCGCATGCTCAACGATGGCTGCTCGGTCATCGTGGTTCGCTCGGACTCGAATCAGATCGCCGCGGCCGCATGCGAGGTGCTGGACACGCTCAGTCTCGGCATTCGAAAGACCACCGCGGGCAAAGGCCACATAAATGTGCGGCAGATTCCCGGGGCAGCGATCGCCGCATTTTCCGGTAAGCTCGCGCTCGACGATGGATGCCGCCTGCTGCGCGAAACGGTTCACGCATTACTGGACGCCGGCCAGCTTCGCATTCTGCTGAATTTGGAGCGTCTGGACTTTTTGGACAGCGCAGGACTCGGCGAACTGGTTCGTACACACGTTGCCATCCGCGCACGCGGCGGCCAGCTAACGCTGATCAATCCCGCACCCAACGTTCGTCAACTTCTGCGTATGACCAGAGTAGACCAGGTGTTTGATATTGCGCATGACGAACTTTCTGCGCTGAGCCGGGACCACAAAACGAATCATTAGTCCCGACGCTGGCCACAACCGTTGCGCTTCTATTCCGGGTGATATGATTTCGTTCCGGCGGAGGGTACATGCAATTCATTCTTGGCCGAGGCATTCTTTTGGTCGCAATTTTGCCGGGCATTTCCGGTTTGACCGGTAGGCAGCAGAAACCAACACCTCAAGCGCAAAAGCAAACACGACGCATTCCGCAATTCGACAATGAAAGTGTGAAGGTGTGGCGTTCGGTGATTGCGCCAAATGCGCCACTCACCATGCATCGCCACGAACATCCGCGGGTCATTGTCGCGCTGAACGGCGGCACCATCAGCATTGTGGAAGACAACGGCAAGAGCCAAGCGCATGTATGGGAAACCGGTAAAGCGTACTGGCTGCCCGCGAACCCTCCGAAGACCATGCACGCCGACGTCAACAACGGCGACCAGCCGATCGAAGTGATGGTCGTCGAACTGAAACACGAAAGATAGTGCATGCGACCTTTTCGTTTCGTGCCGCTGTTCGTCTGTCCCGGCGGCGACAGCATTGGTACGTTCTCGGCTCGGTGTGGCTCACTGATCTCAAGGCCGGTTTGGCCCGGCGTCTGGACCCAGAAAAGTTATGGGCAAACGCTGATATAATTTGGGCATGAAAGCTCATGTTTGGGTGATGCCGAAGCGCACCGTGCTCGATCCGCAGGGACAAACCATTCAACACGCACTTTCGGGACTGGGCTACTCCGCGATAAGTGAAGTGCGGCAGGGTAAGTTTTTTGTGCTGAATCTGGATGGCTGGTCGCGCGACGAAGCGCAAAAGCAGCTTGAGAAAATTTCCAAGGACGTTCTCACCAACGCTGTCATCGAGGAATATCGCTTCGAGATCGTGGATTAGTCAGATTTCGGCGGTATTAGACTCCATCGTCGAAGGTGCCCGCTTCCCTTCGCGGCTTAGCGGTGACGAGGCCCGGCCGTTACGCAAGAAGGATTTCGCGCGCGGTTTCGAGCAAGCCCTGTCCCTGATTCGCCGCATCGGTAGTTTGACTTATCCAGCCTGTTTCGCCAGCGTGCTACGCTTTTAGAAGTGAAATCCATAGGAGACACCGCATGTGCGGCATCGTGGGCTACATCGGTCCGAAGAAGGTCGTCCCTGTCGTTATTGAAGGACTGCGCAAGCTGGAATATCGGGGCTACGACTCCGCCGGGATCGCCGTAGTGAACACTAACGGCGCGAATGCTGGAGCGAGCAAGCTGGAGATTCGTCGCGCTTCGGGAAAATTGCGCAACCTCGAAGAAGCGATTCAGAAATCGCCGATCGAAGGGTCGTACGGAATCGGGCACACGCGCTGGGCAACGCATGGGCGCCCGACCGAAGAAAATGCACATCCACACCGCGACTGTTCCGGGCAAGTCGTCGTGGTCCACAACGGGATCATTGAAAATTATCTGGAGCTAAAAGAGCAGCTGCAGCGCGAAGGCCACAACTTCGTCACCGAAACGGACACGGAAATTGTGGCGCACCTGGTGGAGAAGAATCTGAAGAGCGCAAACGGCGGAACGATTCCGCTGGAAGAAGCGGTGCGGAAGTCGCTGGGGCAGATTCGTGGGATTTACGCGCTGGTGTTTTTGTCCACGAGCGATCCGAACAAGATTGTGGCGGCACGGCAAGGACCGCCCGCGGTGGTTGGACTGGGCGACGGAGAATATTTTGTGGCCAGCGACATCCCCGCGTTGCTCGAGCACACGCGCAATATGTTTTTCCTGGCCGATGGCGACATCGCCGTGCTGAGCGCTGGCGGTGTACGCGTGATGGACCATGACGGGAAGACGGTAGAGCGCAAGCCGCACCACGTCGCGTGGGATCCCATCATGGCGGAAAAGGGCGGCTATAAGCACTTCATGCAGAAGGAGATTTTCGAGCAACCACGCGCGGTGCGCGACACGCTGCTGGGCCGCATTTCGCAAGACACCGGGAAAATCTATCTCGGCGAAATGGAAATCACCGAGCAGCAACTGCGCGAATTCAAGAGCGTGCGCATTGTGGCGTGCGGAACGAGCTGGCACGCGGGGCTCGCGGGAAAGTTCATGATCGAAAGGCTGGCGCGACTACCAGTCGAAGTGGACTACGGCAGCGAGTTTCGTTATCGCGATCCGATACTGGATTCCAAAACGCTGACGGTTTGCATCAGCCAATCCGGTGAAACGGCGGACACGATTGCGGCGCAGCGCGAGGCAAAACAAAAAGGCTCGCCGACGCTGGCGATTTGCAACGTGATGGGTTCGATGATCACTCGCGAAGCCGCGGGAACGATTTTGACGCATGCCGGGCCGGAGATTGGCGTGGCTTCGACCAAAGCATTTACGTCGCAGCTTACGGCGCTGATGCTGCTGGCGATTCATCTGGGCGAAGTGCGCGGAGCGCTGTCCGACGAAGCGGGGAAAAACCTGTTACAGGAATTCACTCGCATGCCGCACAAGATTGAACAGGTGCTGCAGCCGGACAGTGCGGGATTCTATGAACAGCTGGCGCGGCAATTTTTCCGCTGCTCGGATTTTCTGTACCTAGGACG
>DASSYL010000189.1:0-8734 GCA_035703315.1 Candidatus Acidiferrum sp.
CGAACGCGTGTACTTCGAACCGGGCTACCTCAACTCCCCGGCCATCGCCAAAGTCGTTCCCAAAGAACTCATCGCCTGGTTTCGCTCTCCCGAAGGCCAGTGGTTCGGCAAACTCATAAACGAAGACCATCTCTCCAACGAACAGTTCCGAAAAATCTACGACGAAGGCCCCCTCCGCCGCGTCCGCCAAGCTACCGCCTACCTAGCGCAGAAAAACGCCAACTTCGTTTTCGGAACGGACACCCCCTCGGGCCCCACCTACGGGAACCTGCCCGGCCTCAATGGCTATCTCGAAATGCAGCAGCTCCACAACGCCGGCTTGTCTCTCAGCCAAATCTTCAAAGCCGCCACCATCAACAACGCTCACATCCTCAAGCTCGATGCGCAACTTGGCACTATCGAACCCGGCAAAGCCGCTAACCTCCTTCTCCTCTCCAAATCCCCTCTCGAATCCCTCGATGCTTACGATTCCATCTCCACCATCTTCCTCCACGGCCAGCCCATCCCCCGCGAAACCCTCTCCGCAAATGCAATTCAGTGACTTCTGGCGTCACTTAGGAGGCAGAAAACCTCGCAGGACACGCCAAAATAAGCGCTCCAGTCCGACGAATCGCGATTCCTGTATGATTCTTGCCGATGATTTGTCCCGACCCGCCAGATCTAGAGCCGCTTCGACAAACTCTGTTCCTCTCGCTGGTGGGCGCGGCCGTTCTTCTCGCGGTGCAATTTGCATTTCCTCGCGCCGCAGCGAGAGTGTCAGCGCTCATTTGGCGTACGCTCGGTTCGCTGGCGCGCAAACCTTCGCATTGCGGCCTGCTGCTGTTTCTGACCGTCGTTCTCGTCCGCGTGGCACTGCTCCCTCGCTTCCCCATTCCCGTCCCCGGCATCCATGACGAATTCAGCTATCTCTTGATGGGCGATACGTTCGCCCATGGCCGCCTCTCCAACCCGCCACATCCGATGTGGATCAGCCTAGAGGCCTTTCACATCAATTTTTTCCCCCGCTATGCCTCGATGTATCCGCCACTGCAGGGGATGGTCCTTGCGATTGGCCAGCTCCTAGGCAATCCGTGGATCGGCGTAGGGCTAAGCTGTGGCGCAATGGTGGCCGTGATCTACTGGATGCTGCTGGCGTGGGTCCCATCGCGGTGGGCGTTACTGGGTGGCCTGATCGTTTGGCTCAAATTCTGTTTGACCAGCTACTGGATCAACAGCTACTGGGGCGGGGCGGTTGGAGCCACTGGCGGCGCCCTTCTGCTCGGCGCACTCGCTCGAATTCGCCACAAGCCAACGCTACCGAACGCCCTCCTGTTGTCGCTTGGGCTCGCCATTCTCGCCAACAGCCGTCCCTACGAGGGCTTGCTCTTCAGCTTGCCCGCTGGCCTTTATTTTCTTTATTGGTTTTTCGGCGCGGCATCCGCGCGTTTCACACTTTCAACGCGCTGGAAAAATGTTCAGCTTCCGATTCTGGCTGTTCTACTTCTCACCGTGGCGGGAATAGCGGCCTACAACCGCGACCTCACCGGCCACGCGCTGCTCTTTCCGGAAACGCTCAACGTCCACACGTACCACAGCGCTCCGATGTTTCTCTTCGAGGCTTCCAAGCCACCGCTGCAGTATCACAACCAGCAATTCGAAGAGTTTTACAACGGTTGGGAGCGCGAGGAATATGACCACACTTGGGAAAGCGTGAAGTGCCTGACGTGGCTGAAGACAGTCCGCTTTTTTTCCGCGTTTGGCTGGTGGGGAGTGTTCCTGGCTGCACCGGGTTTTTACTGGGTTGTTCGCAATCCGCGGCTCCGGCTTCCTTGGATCATGCTGGCACTGGTCGTCGCGGGTGCCTACGTTGTGGTTTGGTCCAATGCGCACTACGCTTCGCCCGCCACCTGCGTTGCGGTCCTGCTTTATTTGCAATTGCTGCGGTATGTACGACAAATGCGCGGGACGCGGTGGCGTTGGGGAACCATTCTCGCGCGAACCTCCGTGCTGTTGCTGCTGGCGGACACCACAACGGCAGTCGTGCGCAAGCAGTGCGACACCTTTTACTGGACTTGCCAGGGCGACGTCAGCCGGTTGGTGGTTCAGAAAAAACTTGAGGGGTTGCCGGGCAAGCATCTGGTGATGGTGCGCTACGGCGAAGATCACAACATTCACGACGACTGGGTTTTCAACAGCGCGGACATCGACGCACAAAGAGTAGTTTGGGCACGTGAGATTGATGAGGAGCAAGACGCGAGGCTTTTTCAGTATTTTAGGGATCGCAAGGTCTGGCTGGTTACGCCCGACACCGACAACACCTACTTGGCCCCTTACACTCCCGCACCTGATCGCGATGACGACAAATGAGCGGGTTAGATCGCTCTCGGAAGCGCCTCTTGCGACGTTCAACTGTCGACTCCTTAGCTCTTGACGGCTACCATCAAATTGTTCAAGCCAAGTTCAAAAGTACGATGCCGCAACTCGCGGAAGCCCACGCGTTCTAGTACTTTACGGATTTCGCTGACCGGCAGGCGCTTCTGGTGTTCGTCGCTTTCCATTTCATCGCTGATCAGATGAAATCCATGCATCACATTCAGAATTGGATCCACCAACGCCGCCGGCCACGTCATAATCAGCGAACCGCCCGGCGAGAGGATGCGAAAGGCCTCGCGCAGCACTGCTTCCGGCTGGATCAGATGCTCAAATACGGCGAGCATCACTACATGGTCGAACTGAGCGTCTTGCAATGGCAGACGTGCGCGCAGGTCCGCATGAATGCGTTGCCAGCGGCCGTGAGTTCCGCTCTCCACTTGGTCGTCCACCCCTACACCATGTGCGATCTTGTCTTCCGCAAAATCCAGAAATGCCATTTCCAGGCCGCAGCCCAAATCGCACACCCGCGAACCGGGCTTCAGGTGCGGATATGCCGCGCGAAACCTCATTTTTGCGATGAATTGATCCAGTTGCGTGTAGGCCATCTATTTTATGGCGCTTGCGGGCTCCGCGCCTTCCCGCTCCTGTGGCGAGAGATCGTAATCCCCGATATAAGTTCCGCGGCTAATGCCAAGCATGCTCAAGAAGAAGGATGAAAAGATCATCTGCACGCCCAGAAACAGCCACATGGACCAGAACAGAACGCCCCTGACTTGGGCGAGCGGACCGAATCCACTGGCCGCCCATTGCCACGCGATGTAGGCGCATCCCGCAAATCCCCCGACGAAGAGTAGTCCTCCGAGCAGCAATCCTTTTTCGAGCGAGACCCGCTTCAGTACACGTTTCAGAGAAACCGTGTTGCGATCAAATCGCTCCGCGTAGCTGAATACTTTGGCAAACGCGCCAATCGCCAGAATCTGCGCGCCGAGCAACGTGAAAATCACGCCAAAAATCATCGTGTGGACATCAAGCACGACGTTGTGAAGAATCGTGCGCGGCCCCGGCAACAGCCAGAACACCAGCGCCAATCCCATCGCCATGAGCAAACCGCCCGGTAGCAGAAACAGCCAATTCGGCGCATACAACAACATGAACCGCAGATGACGCCAGCCGTCGCGAAAACTCCGCAAGTGCGGCGGACGTCCGCGTTTGTCTTTCCATAGGGTGATGGGGATTTCCGACGTTTTCGCTCCAATTTGCGCTGCCTTGATCACAAACTCCGACGCGAACTCCATGCCGCTGCTGCGCAGGTCCATCCGCTCGAAAACGTCCCGCGTAAATCCCCGCATGCCGCAATGTGAATCGCCGATCCCGGAGCGAAACAACACGTTTAGGACTGTCGTCAATCCCGGATTTCCGATGTATTTATGGTGCCACGGCATGGCACCCGGCTTGATCTCGCCTTCAAACCGGTTGCCCATCACCACTTCACTGCCTTTGCGCCACTCTTCTACAAATCGCGGCACCTCGTTGAAATCATAGCTGTCGTCCGCATCGCCCATCACGATGAACGCGCCGCGCGCTGCGCGGATACCGGCCTTCAGCGCCGATCCGTAACCGCGCTGCGGCACCGGAATGACGCGAGCGCCGGCCTTTTGTGCAATCTCGATTGAGCCATCGGTGGACCCATTGTCAGCAACAACGACTTCTCCGCGCAGTCCCGCCTCCTGCATTGCTTTTTGTGCTTTCTCGACGCAAATTCCGAGGGAGTTCGCCTCGTTCAAGCACGGAATGACGACCGAGACGTCCACAGTCTCCGTCGCGACGTTTGTGACTAGCTGCGTCGTTAGCAGTGATTTAGGGTCGGACGCTCGCTTCGTTGCCACCAACTCACCTCAACCGAACGGCAAGATTCCTCGCGATCGACACGCCGATCGTGCTCTTTGCTGATCGTGTTGCGATTTGCTTTTTCCGAATTCGCCAGTATCATGGCGCATCTCAGAAAGCCTGAGAGCTTCATTGTCCACTACTTTAGAGGCATCTTCCAGCGCGGGCACAGACCGTCCGTCACGCGGACGGCTGCTAAAAGTGCTCGGCATGTGGTTCGGCATCGCTGCTGCGATTGGCAACACCATTGCCGCCGGCATCGTCGCCGGGCAAGGTTACATCGCAGCGCTGCTCCCCAACGTCTGGCTTTTCCTGGGAGTTTGGATTCTCGGCGGCATCTACGCCCTCTGCGGCGCGTCTTCTCTTGCGGAACTCGGCGCCGCAATTCCCCGAAGCGGCGGGCAATACAACTATTCGCGGCGCGCGCTCGGCGAATACGCAGGCTTCATCGTCGGCTGGAGCGACTGGATTTCCACCTGTGGCACGAACGCCGTCGTGGCCCTGGTGATAGGCAACTACATCGGCGTCCTGCTTCCATCGCTTGCCGGAAGAGATGCCACCATGGCCGTGGCGATTCTGTTTGCCTTCGCGCTGCTGCAATGGCGCGGCATCAAGTGGGGCAGCGCTGCGCAGTTGCTGACCGCAGCCCTTAAAACCGGCGCATTCCTGGTTCTGGTAATCGCATGTTTCTTGCTTGGCGGACCTTCGCACCAGGCTGCCGCAACTTCAACCGTGGCTCCCGGCCTCCCGACCGGATGGCTGCTTGCCGCCGCCTTCATGATGGCGCTGCAAAAAGTGATCTATACGGTGGATGGCTGGGACGGCGTCATCTACTTCGGCGAAGAAGTCAAAGACCCTGGCCGCGATGTGCCGCGCGCCATCTTCGGCAGCGTTTTCTCTATCATCGCAATTTACGTTTTGCTAAGCGCAGCAGTCGCCTACGTCCTTCCGATGAACGAGATTATCGGCAACGGATTTGCCCTGGGTACGGCCGCTACGCGCATTTTCGGCAGCTATGGCGATCCGGTCATTCGTTCGATCATGCTGATATCGCTGCTCAGCTGCATCAACGCCTGCCAGCTTTTTTCAACTCGTACGCTTTACGCCATGAGCAGCGACGGCCTGTTTTTCCGCGCCGCTTCGCGTGTAAATCCCGGCGGCACTCCGGTACTAGCGCTTGTGCTCAGCACCGCGGTCGGCATGGCCTTCTGCATCTTCCAGCAATTCATTCGCGTAATTGACATGCTGGCGTTTTTCTTCGTCGCCAACTACACGCTGTCGTTCATTTCCACGTTGAGGCTGCGCGCGAAGGAACCCGGGCTGCTGCGTCCTTACCGCGCCTGGGGCTACCCGTGGACCACCGGCATCGCTCTGGCCGCTTCCGTTCTCTTTCTTGCCGGCGCCCTGTATACCGACCGCGTCAACACACCGTGGGCATTTGGCATTCTTGTCGCCAGCTACCCAATCTTTCGTGTGGTCAAGTTTCTTTCGAATCGAGTCGCCGTAACGTAACCTGTTATTGAACGTTTTCCGCGATCGATTTCGCCTGCAAGAAGTGCAGCAAGTAATCCTTCCCGCCCGTTTTTGAATCCGTCCCCGACATGTTGAATCCGCCAAACGGGTGCGCGCCCACCATAGCGCCCGTGCACTTGCGGTTCAAGTACAAATTGCCGACGTGAAAAGTCTCTTCTGCCTTCTCCAGCTTGGCTTTGTTTTTTGAATAAACCGCACCCGTAAGCCCGAACTCCGTGTCATTCGCAATCTGCAACGCTTCATCAAAATCCTTCGCCTTGATCACCGCCAGCACCGGTCCGAAAATCTCTTCCTGAGCAATGCGCGCCTTCGCGCTCACGTCCGCAATAATCGTCGGCTGCACAAAATATCCGTCACCTGGCGCGCGGCCTCCGCCCAGCACAACTTTTCCTTCCTTCTTCCCGACTTCGATGTAATTCAAGATTCCCTTCATCGCGCCTTCGCTCACCACCGGCCCCATATAGTTCCCCGGATCTTCCGCCGGCCCTACAGTCACCTTCTTCGCGCGCTCCACAAGTTTCTGCACAAACGTCTCATACACCTTCTCCGCAACAATCGCCCGCGAACACGCCGAACATTTCTGCCCTTGATACCCGAATGCCGCCAGCGCCACGCCCTCGACGGCCGCATCCACGTCCGCTTCTTCATCCACGATCGTCGCGTCCTTACCGCCCATCTCGAGCACTGCGCGCTTGATCCAAAGTTGCCCCGGCTGCCGCTTCCCCGCCGCTTCGCTGATGATCAGCCCCACGTCTTTCGAACCGGTAAACGCGATGAACCGCGTCTTCGGATGCTTCACCAGCGCGTCGCCCGCCACTTCGCCCAACCCGGTAACAAATTGCAGCGCCTGCTTGGGAATTCCTGCTTCGTACAAAATCTCCACCATCTTCGCCGCAATCACCGACGATTCTTCCGAAGGCTTCAGCACCACGGTATTCCCCGCCACTAGCGCCGCTGCCGTCATTCCCGTCGCGATCGCCGCCGGAAAATTCCACGGTGGAATCGCTGCGCCCGCTCCCAGCGGGATGTACACCATGAAATTCCGCTCGTTCTGATACGGTGTCACCTTGTGCGGCCCGTTCAGCCGCAGCATCTCCCGCCCGTAATATTCCAGAAAGTCGATGGTCTCGGCAGCGTCAGCGTCCGCTTCAGCCCAAGACTTGCCCACTTCGTAGCAGATCAACGCTGCGATTTCGAACTTGCGCTGCCGCACAATCGCCGCCGCGCGAAACAATATCTCTGCTCGCTCTTCCGCCGGCACCTTTTTCCAAGTATCGAAATACGCATGCGCCGATTCAATCGCCTGCCGTGCGTGCTCCGCGCTCGCGCTCTGTACCATGCCTACCACCTGCGACGGATGCGACGGATTCGTCGACTTGATCTTCCCTGCAGTGCGGACTTCCTGCCCGCCGATGTACATCGGATACTCTCGCCCAAACTCGCTCGCCACTTTTTTTAGTGCCGCTTCCATCGCCGCGCGGTTTTCGGTCTTCGCAAAATCCACGAACGGCTCATTCGTAAACTCCGCCTTGTACAGCTTCGCTTCTGCCGTCGCCATATTGCCTCCTCATTTGCCAATCTTCATTTTAACGCTTAGCGCGTCAGTTCGGCTGCCGCTTCCGCAAAGATTCGTGTATGCAGATCCACATCCGCTGCCGCCGTGGCCGGGCTCATCAGCGCCATATTGTGGAACGGCGTTAGCAGCACACCGCGATTTAATGCATACAAGTGTAAGAACCGCTCCAGCTCAAAATCCGCAGCTGCTGCTGATTCCCCCCCATTCCGCGGCGGCTTCTCCGTAAAGTGATACTCGGCCCGCGCCCCCAACTGGATCACGTTCCACGGCAACTCGCTCTTCACAATTTCCGCCGCGACTCCATCGTTGAACCGTTTCGCCAGCGGAATCATCGTTTCGAACGCTTCCGCCGTGAGCACATTTCCCAACGTAGCCCGCATCGCCGCCAGCGATAGCGCATTCCCGGCCAGTGTCCCACCGATTCCGCCAACATCGCAATCCTCCAGCCCAATTCGTGTAGAAATGCGGTGCGCCACTTCAGCCGTCACGCCATACGCCGAACCTGGAATCCCGCTGCCGATCGGCTTGCCCAACACCACAAAATCCGGATCGAGCTCCCATTCTTTCGTGCATCCGCCCGGCCCGGCGC
This sequence comes from Candidatus Acidiferrum sp., assembly GCA_035703315.1. Lineage (GTDB taxonomy): Bacteria > Acidobacteriota > Terriglobia > Acidiferrales > UBA7541 > Acidiferrum. Next base: position 7,938 of record DASSYL010000189.1, read on the forward strand.
AAATCGTATGCGTTTCATCGGCAATGAACAGCGTCCCATACCTGCGCGTCAACGCCCGCGCCGCTTTCCAGTAGCCGTCGTCCGGCAAAATAATCCCGACGTTCGTCATCGCCGGCTCGGCCAGCAGCACCGCCGCGTCGTGATGTTTCAGCGCATCTTCCAGCGCGGTCAAATCGTTGAACTCTACAACCCGCGTGGTCTCCGCCGGATTCACTGGTGGACCAATATTTCCGCGCCGCGGCCCCACCACTCCATCGTGTATTCCCGCAAACGACTCATCCACGGTCCCGTGATAGCAGTAGTGATACACCAGAATCTTCGGCCGCTGAGTAATCTCGCGCGCCATTCGAATCGCAAACCGGTTCGCGTCCGTCGCCGTCAGCGCGAATTGCCAGTACGGCAAACCAAATCGCCGGTTCAGCTCTTCGCCAACCCATAACGAATCTTCCGTCGGCAGCATCAGCGTGATGCCTTCGCGCATCCGTCTTGCGATCGCTTCGGCCACAACCTCCGGCGAATGGCCCGTCATCGCGCCTGTGTCGCCCAAACACAAATCCACGTACTCGCGTCCGTCCACGTCTGTGAAATGCGCGCCCTGGGCCTTGGCCACAAATACCGGAAACGCGCCTGCCCACTTGTTCATCCAGTTCATCGGTACGCCGCCCAGCAGCGAACGCTTCGCGCGCGCGTACAGCTCTGCCGATTTCCGATGCTCCACAACAAATTTTGCTTCTTCGCGTTGTTTGAGTTGGTGCAGCTTCTCGCGGCTAATCGCGTTCATCGACTCATCGCAGTTC
>DASSYL010000301.1:0-3116 GCA_035703315.1 Candidatus Acidiferrum sp.
TACCGATTTCCCATCTGGCGTTGAACGGAACGGTTTGGCTGGCTTCAACAACAATACCGGTGGTACGGACTTCCTTGAAATTGGCGGATTTAATACTGATCACGTAGCTGCCCGGTGGAACAAGGGGAAAACGATACGTCCCATCGGTTCCCGTGGTCGTGCTGAGAGACGCTCCGGTACCTGCATGAGTAATGGTGATCGTAGCACCTGGCACTGCCGCGCCACTGGGATCGGTAACCGTTCCGGTGATGACGCCTTGCACGGTCTGAGCATTCGAACCACTCGCGAGGTAGAAAAGGAGTAATGCAAGAACGAACAGCGCAGCCAGAAGCTTCTTCATCGAGATCCTCCACCCGTCAACGAGAAGCAAAGGCACAGGCATCCGCATTCCCTCGCGAATGGCGAAAGCTAGAGCCAGAGCGTCCCAAATTTTTCTTCGGTGCAAATGAACTACGCCCACCACAGGCGTTGGTCTTGTGCGCGTTTATACGACCATGTTACAGATGTGTCAAATAGAAAATTTAGACTGCAGCAAGAAAAAAGTTCGCTGAACGCGAAGCGGGACGGTACCGGTACAGAGGCAAGCGTGCGCGGTTCGTGTAGAATTCGCAGCAAAGCGGAGGCGGTTGAGCCGCCCATTTGCCGGTCCGACCAGGAGAAGACGTTCTGAATCGCAGGCGCTTTGTAAAGATGACATCGCTGGGATCGGGCGCATTCTTGTGCGGAATGGACGCTGTGCCTTCGCGAAGGGAAAGAGGCGAGAAAAACGAATTGCTGGGGCGCTTGGAGTTTCTGAACGAAGGCTCGGCGGAGATGGACACGGCGTTCGGGAACGAGCTGGACGGGCGGCTGTATACGGCGCTGGATGGGTTGGGCGGGGAAGCTTTGGTCACGCCCGAGGAGCGCTTTTATCTGAGGACGCGGGCTTCGCGGCTTTTGCCGGAAGGGGGAAGCTGGACGATCGTGGTGGATGGACTTGCGGCGGCGAAGCGGTCCATTAAGATTGCGGACTTGCGAGCGCGCGAGAAACTGCTGGGGCTGCACTTGATGGAGTGCGCCGGAAATACCCGCGCGGCGCATTTTGGGATGATCAGTGTGGGGGACTGGGCGGGCGTCGCCGTCGCAGACTTGCTGGAAGAATGGAAACCGTTGCGAAGCGCTACTCAAGTGCTAGTCAGCGGGTTCGACAAATACGCGGAGAGTTCTGTGACGTCGGTGCCGGGAGCGAGCTGGATTTTTGCGATTGAAGACTTGAGAGCGGCCCGAGCGTTTCTGGCGACGATGCTGGACGGCAAGCCGCTGACGCGGGATCACGGCGCGCCCGTGCGGCTCGTGGTGCCGGGGTGGTATGGATGTACGTGCATCAAGTGGGTGGACCGGATCACGCTGGTGGACGATACGGCGGAAGCGACTTCGCAGATGAACGAGTATGCGGGACGAACTCATCAAAGCGGGAATCCGCGGATGGCGAAAGATTTTTTGCCGGCGAAGATTGAGTATGCGGTGATGCCGATTCGCGTGGAGAAATGGCGCGAGGCAGGACGCGTGAAGTATCGCGTGGTGGGATTGTTGTGGGGCGGCAGTGGAACGGTGACGCGATTAGGAATTCGGTTTAACCCGGAGGAAGAATACGTTCCGGTAGAATCGTTGCGCGTGCCACAGACTGCGCCGTGGACATTGTGGTCGCATACGTGGAGGCCCGTGGAGCGTGGACGATACACGATCCGGCTGGCGGTGCTGGAGCCGAACGCGCATCCGAAGCGGCTGGAGGCGGGATACTACGCGCGGAGCGTGGAGATTGAAGAAATCTGAGAGACTGCGCGGCGTGATGTGTTGTGCGGCGCTATTGCTGGTTGTGTCGGCCGATGGCCTACGGGCACAGGAAAGGGAACACGCCGCGCACGGTGGCGGACCAGTGCCTCGCGAGATTCTGGACCGGCCGGTGACACTGCGAACTGGAATCGGAACCGTACACGAAAAAGTTTCGACGAATTCGGCGGAGGCGCAGGCGTTTTACGATCAGGGGCTGGCATACGTGCATTCGTTCGTGTGGATCGAGGCGATCCGATCGTTTCATCAGGCGCTGCGCAGCGACGCGAAGTTGGGCATGGCTTATTTAGGATTGGCGGATGCCTATGTGGGGTTGCAGGATCCGGGAACAGCTCGAGCGGCGGTGAACTCAGCAAAAACTTTGGAAAAGCAGATGAGCGAACGCGAGCGCGTGTGGCTGGCGATTCGTGAGGCGGAAGTGGGATACGCCGAGGATGCGTCGAACACGGATTTGTATTTTGTGTATCGGAAAATGGTGGCGGATGCACTGAAGAAAAATCCGAATGATGCGTGGCTGTGGATTCAGCGCGGGTTGGCGGATGAAACGTCCCCTTTCACGCACGGACAGGCGGGCGGGGTGGATACACTGGCGTTTTACAAGACTGCGCTCGCACTCGCACCGGGAAATTTGCCGGCGATGCACTACTATGCACACACGTGCGAGGGGATCGGGCAGATCCGGGAGGCGCTGGAGCTGACGACAAAGTATGCGCAGCTGGCACCGGCGATTCCGCATGCGCGGCACATGCACGGGCACGAGCTTCTACGAACGGGGCGAACGGAAGAGGCGATCCAGGAATTTTTGAAGACGAAGGAATTGGAGGATGCGTATTACCGGACGGAGAAAATCCCGGCGCGCTACGACTGGCATCACGCGCACAACCTGCAATTGCTGGCGATGGCGCACCAGTCGCTAGGGCAGATGAAGTCGGCGGAGGCGCTCTATCGCGAAGCGTTTGCTGCACCCGGCTACACGGAATTTCTGGATTACAACCGGCGGGCGTGGCCGGAATTTTTGCTGAACCGCGGGCGGTTCGAAGAAGCTTTGGAGGCCGCGCGAGAAATGACGAAAAGCCAGTGGGCGATGGCGAGGCTAGCGGGACACTCACTGGCGGGGCAAGCTCTCGTGGCTTTGAAGAAGATGGACGATGCGAAGGATGAGTTGCACGCAGCGGAACGCGAAACGGAATCGCTGGCGCCACGGGTGGTGGCGGCTCTACCCTATCCAACGCTGTTGCGGGCGGAGATTATGCTGCGAGAAGGACAGACACAGGAAGCGGAGAGAT
>DASSYL010000341.1:0-3499 GCA_035703315.1 Candidatus Acidiferrum sp.
GGGAGATGCGCGTGGCAATGGTGGGTACAATGGCCATATCAGAATGAAATAGATTAGCACTGAGTGGACGGTGAACGAGAGTGTTCGGAGCTTGGTCGCACCGATCGCGTGATGGAGCGGACTTGCCTGCCGCACCCGGACATCAGTCTAAGCGCTGAGGGGCGTCCTCGATCAGCCATTTTGGCCCCTCTCGGAATGACGCAATCGACCTCGCGAACCAGGCACAGTGATGCTGCTAGAATGCCGGCGCCGTACCAGCAAGCTCCGCCCTCTGAGTGGGGCGGCTAAAGGTCGTGGATTGTGAGCAGCTTACCCACAAGGCAAAGTCAGGAAGCCGGAGCGCCGCGGCTAGCGGCGAAGCTGGGGTTGTTTGACGCCACGATGATTGTGATGGGAGGGGTGATCGGGTCGGGGATTTTTGTGAATCCGGCGGTGGTGGCACGGCAGGTTGGTTCGCCGGTGCTGATTCTGGGAGCCTGGTTCCTGGGCGGTGTGCTGGCGCTGATGGGCGCGATGATTTATGCGGAGTTGGGAGCACTACTGCCGAAAGCGGGCGGGTCTTACGCGTATCTGCACGACGGGTTTCATCCGATCTTAGGGTTCTTGTATGGATGGTTTTCGCTGCTGGTGATCAATGCAGGCGGAACGGCGGCGGTGGCGCTGGTGTTCGCGAAGTATTTTTCAGTGCTGTTGCCGGTGCAGGTTTCGGAGCGAGCGCTAGCGGCGGGAACGATTCTGGTGCTGGCGATCGTCAATTGCCTGGGCGTGCGCTTTGGAAGCAACGTACAGTCGGCACTGATGATCTTGCGTGCGGCGGGAATTCTGATTTTGATTGCGGCGGGATTGGGATGGCATTGGCAGCATGCGGCGGTGGCTCCGCTGAATTGGAGACCGATCCTGGACCGGCAGGCGGGGTTTGATCCCGGTGCGGCGTTTGGTTCGGCGATGATTCCGGTGTTTTTTGCGTACGGTGGATGGCAGACGGCGAATTTTCTGGCAGCGGAGATGCGCGAGCCGGGGAAGAATCTGCCACGAGCACTGGTGATGGGAGTGTTGGGTGTAGTGGCGTTATACGTTGGCGTGACATTTGCGTGCCTGGCGGTGTTAGGACCGGCGGGCTTGGCGGAAACTTCTACACCGGCGTCGGACGTGATGCAGCGCGTGTTGGGCAGCAAGGGCGCTGCGTTCATGGCGGTGGGCATTGCAATTTCGACGTTGGGATTTTTGAGCCAGTCCGTGCTGACGTATCCGCGAGTGTTTTTTGCAATGGCGGCGGACGGAGTTTTCCCTGCGGGAGTGGCTCGCGTGAACGCACGGACGCAAGTGCCGGTGGTGGCGATTCTGCTGGCAAGCTTGCTGACGATGGCGGTGGTGCTGGCGGGGAATTACGATGCAATTCTCGTGTATGTGGAGTCGATGGACGGCCTGTTTTTTGGGTTGAGCGCGCTGGCCCTGTTTGTTTTCCGGCGGCGAGCAAAGGCGGAAGGGACGGAAGCGAGGTTTCGGGCGCCGGGGCATCCGTGGACCACCCTGATATTTGTGGCGGCGTATTGGGTGGTGGTGGCGAATTCGTTTTACAAGTACCGCGCGAATGCGGCGCTGGTACTGGGGATTTTGCTGGCGGGAGTGCCGCTGTATTTTTATTGGAGCCGGTCGAAAAAGACGAACCCAATCTCTGAGGGACACGGATGAGTTATCGGAGGACAGAAGCGCGGACGGCGTACATCGAGTGGGCGAAGTTGCATGCCGGGGCGAAATGCAACCTGGCGGCGAGTGGCGTGAAGGGGCTACCGCTGAGCGAATTACCGGTGCGGCCGGAGGAGCTGGAGCTCTCGGCGCCGGGAGGGTACGGCTATCCGGCGCTGCTGGAGCGGCTGGCGGCGCGGTATGGAGTTTCGCCGAAGAATGTGGTGACGGCAATCGGTACCTCCATGGCAAATTACCTGGCGATGTCTGCAGTGCTGGAGCCGGGCGACGAAGTGGTGATCGAGGATCCGGCTTACGACCCGATGGTCGAAGTTGGGCATTATCTCGGTGGGGTGGTGAAGCGGATTCCGCGGCGGCCGGAAAACAGATTTCAGATTGATTTGGATGAGCTTAAAAAAATTGTTTCCGGCAAAACGCGGCTGATCGTCCTGACGAATCTGCACAATCCAAGTGGCGTGCTTCTGGAGGAGGCGGCGCTGCGCGAGATTGGCGAAGTGGCGCGGAGCGTGGGGGCGCGCGTGCTGGTCGATGAAGTTTATCTGGAATTGCTGTTTGACCGGCCGGTGCGACCGGCATTTCATTTGGGCTCGCATTTCGTAGTGACGAGCAGTTTGACCAAGGCTTACGGGCTATCGGGATTGCGATGCGGGTGGATTCTGGCGGAGCCGGAGCTGGCGGAGCGAATGTGGCACCAGAACGATCTGTTTGGAAATATTCCGGCGCACATTACGGAGTTGCTGAGCGTAGTGGCGCTGGATCACCTGGAGCCGATTCGGGAGCGCGCGAAAAGCTTGTTGGAAGCGAACTGGAAACTGCTGAATCGCTTTTTGGCGGAGCATCCCGAGCTGGACGTGGTGCGCCCGAAAGGCGGAACGATCATCTTTCCCCGCGTGCCGAACGCAGATGGCGATGCATTTTGCAAGCATCTGCGCGAGGAGTGGGAAACCTCAGCCGTTCCTGGCAGCTTCTTTGGCATGTCTGACCGCACCCGCCTTGGGATCTGCAATGACACTGCCGAAGTTGAGGAAGGACTCAGTCGGGTGAGCCGGTGCTTACTTCTCTAAAGGCGACAGAAATTTGGAGTAAGTAGCCATGTCTTTGTCGCCGCGGCCGGAGAGATTGAGAATGACGAGGTCGTTGGAAGAAAGTGTCGCAACGCGTTCGATTAGTCCGGCGATGGCATGGGCGGACTCTAGAGCGGGGATGATGCCTTCTGTGCGAGCGAGGAGGCGCGCGGCGTCAAGCGCGGCGGCGTCGGAGACGGCGGCGTATTCGGCGCGGCGCTGGTCGGCGAGCCAAGCGTGTTCGGGGCCGATGGCGGGATAGTCGAGTCCGGCGGAGATGGAGTGGGTGGTCGAGATCTGGCCGTCTTCGCTTTGCAGAACGTAAGTGTAGGTGCCCTGAAGGACACCGGGACGCGCGCCTGCGAAACCTTGATGTGCGGCGAGGCGGGCGGCGTGTTCGCCAAGTTCGTTGCCGCGGCCGCCGGCTTCGATGCCGACCATTTTTACCGATTCGTCCTCAAGAAATTCGTGGAACAGGCCGATGGCGTTGGAGCCGCCGCCAACGCAGGCGAAAAGATGTGTGGGCAGGCGCTTTTCGGCGGCGAGAATTTGCGCGCGGGCTTCGCGGCCGATGCAGGAGTGAAAGTCGCGGACCATGGTCGGGTAAGGATGCGCGCCAAGAACGGAGCCGAGTAGATAGTGCGTCGTGCGAACGTTGGTGACACAGTCGCGCATGGCTTAGTTGATGGCGTCTTTGAGGGTGCAACTGCCGGAGCTGACGCCGATGA
>DASSYL010000402.1:0-8343 GCA_035703315.1 Candidatus Acidiferrum sp.
CGTTCGTGCTGGAACTGTTTAGAGGCAGCTCGCTTTGCGCGCCGGCCAAAGCGTCGCCGCTCGTGAGCATGCCTTCGAGGGCAAGCTCCGTGCGATCCAGCCGCTTGCCCGCTTCCTGGTAGCTGTTCTGCGCATTCTTCAAGTGCGTTCCCACTTTGTCGAAGGCGTCCACAAAATTTCCCAATTGTTTCTGCAACCCCGACAGGCCATTCGAGAGGCGCCGCGCGTTTTCTTCAATTTGCATGCCGCGGAGGCCCATCGCGATGACGCAGAGATGCGCGTACAAGGTATTGGGTGAAACGGCTACAATGCGTTTCCCGCGACAATATTCATCGAGCGGCTGACCCTTGCTATCCGAAGTTTGCAACAGTTCGTAGTACACGCTCTCCGACGGCACGAACATGAGCGCCAGATCCAAAGTGTTTTCGTCAGGATGGATGTATTTTTTTGCGATCGAGTCCGCGTGGCCTTTTACCGCCGACGCAAACGACCGCCGCGCCTCGTCGCCGTCCGCCTGAATGCGGCGGAAGGCTTCCAGCGGGAACTTCGAATCCACCGCCAGCAACTTCTTGTCGCGCAAAAAAATCACCGCGTCCACTGCTTCGCCGCTGGCAAAGCGATATTGCGTTCCATACTGCGAAGAGGGCAGGGAATCTTCCAACAAGCGATCCAGTGTGACTTCGCCGAGAATGCCGCGCGTTTTCGCACCGCCCAGCACCGATTCCAGCGACTGCTGCGCACTGCTGAGCCCGCGGCTGACTTCCTGGAATTCGCCTAGTTGCTTGTGGATCCTCTCCATCATACTTTGCGTGCTCTTTAATTCCTCGCGCATGGCCGTCTGGCCTTGCGCGGAAATATCCGCAGATTTCGCCACGCCGTCGGTTAGCGAACGGCTCACTGCATCGAGCCGCGTGGTTACGCTCGAGGTCAGAGTGGAAATCTGCCCCGCCGCTTGCGCTTGTGCGGTCGCCACGGTTTGCAGATCGCGCCGCAGTTCGTTCATCTGTGATTCGATGTTTTCACTTTTTTTCTGCGTGGAAAGACTCTGCAGCGCCAGCCAGAGCACCAACACTGCTACCAACAATATCGCTGCAATCAGGATCCCGGACATATTTTCTCCCCGAGCATTTCGGGAAACGGTAGCTCTACTCTACCGGGTTGCGTCGTTCACGCAAACCCGCTAAAACGACAACGGCCCTGCCTTTCGGGCAGGGCCGCGAGTGTTCAGTGAGTTTTCAAGTCCCGCTACCAGTGCAATTTCAGAGCGAACTGGAACTGCCGCGCATCGTACGCCGCCGTCGGCTGCCCCGCCGAGCAAGTTGCCCCCACGGTCGGATCGCAAAGCTGGTTCACCGCGGCAATGTTGGTGCGGTTCAGCATGTTGAAGCCGTCGGCGATCAGGTCAATGCTCAGCCGTTCGCCCAAGGGAATTCGCTTCGACAGCCGCATATCGATCTGGAAAAAGCCCGGCCCGGTAAAGGCATTTCGTCCAAGATTGCCGATGCAGCCCGCCGGAGGCGTGAAGAACGGCACGGTGAACGGCGTGCCCGAATTCGTCAAGCAAACGTCCGCCGCGCCAAATTGCGCGCCGGGTATGAACGGAGAAATGGTGCCGCCGCTAGAAACGATGGAAGGCCGCGCTTCCGATGCGCCGAGGTCGAGGCGTGTGTCCGTGCCGGTAATCACGTTGAACGGGCGGCCGGAAGAAACCTCTATGAGCGGCGCGAAGGTGAATCCACCAAGGAAATGCCGCCAGGCGCTGTCTCCGCTCTTCGAGGCTCCGGTCATGAACACGGCGCTGGTCACCCAGCGATGCCGCTGGTCGTTCACCGAATTTGCTTTTTCCAGGTTAGCGAACCGGCTGTCCTGCGGCTCCAGGGTGGATTGCAGGTCGGTGCCGTTGTCGATCGAGTGCGACCACGTATAGCTGGAGAGCAGTTCAAATCCATGCGAGAACCGCTTCTGCATGTTTACAGTCAGCGCGTGATACCACGAACTGGCGTCGGAGAGCTGCGCATCGACGCTGTTGAAGGGCACCGGAACGCCAAAACCTGTTGGGTATCCGGCAGCATGGGCCAACGCCACTTGCGTGGCGTATCCGCCCGGGGTTGCGGCGGCAAAGGACGGGTTCGGTCCCGATGGGCGGAAGAAGTTGAAATATGCCGGCGTGCCAACAAAGCCAACCGCTGCTGCCGCATTGCAGTTCGGCGCCGCGAATCCTTGCCCCAAAGCGCCCGGCGCGATCAGGAAAATGCTGCCGGAACCCTGATTGACGCAGGAATTCGGCGCTCCAGAGGGAACCACGACTGTTACTGGATTACTGACGCTCAGCCCCGAAGCTGCCGCGTTCAGCGCGTTTTGTGACAACAGTTGCGGATCGGTGGAATTGATGTCGACGGGGCGATTCAGGTGTATGCCGCGCGTGTATTGGTAGCCTACGCTGACCTTCCACGAATTAGAAAGCGCGCGTTCGATGGTCAGGTTGCCTTGTTGCGCGTATCCATACTCGAAATTCGCAGCCACGGGCAAAGTGAACGGCAAAATCGGCAGCGGGAATCCCGCATTCAAATAATTTTGATTCGCGAAAAGGGAATTGGCCGCCAGCGGATCGAAACGCTGCTGCGTAGGCAAGTACGCCAAGGACAGCGGCGAAAACGCCAGGTCGGCCGATCCGGTGTTCAAGACGCCCTGAAAAATAGACGAGCCGTTTAGATTCGCAGGGCTATCCGCGCCTGCGCTGCCGAACGTCGCGCAGTCCGGTGTGACCAATCCGCAAGCCGAAGGCGTTCCGCCGGCCGACAGTAGCTGCACCGATCGACCTCCGTCCGCCGTGACGGAATTGAATGCCACCGCCAGGAGGGGGTGGTCGTAGAACAATCCATAGCCCAACCGTATCGAGGTCTTTCCGCTTCCCGTAGGATCCCAAGCCAGCCCGAATCGAGGCGAAAAATTGTTGTAATCGCGCGGAATGCCTTCCACCACGCCCAGCGCTTTTTCAGCGGCGGCGTTCACGGGAGTGGCTGGCGCAAACAGCGGCGAAATTTCGACGTCGTAGCGGACGCCGTAATTCAGCGTCAGTTTGCGATTTACTTTCCAGGAATCTTGCGCGAAAAGTCCGATCGGAATATTGTCAAAGGGCTGGTTGGAATTGCCTATGCCCTGAATGTATGTGGTCGGAATGCCCAGTCCATAGGCTTGCACGCCCGTCGCCCCTGGCAATCCCGCAAAATTGCTATTGAATGTATTTGCCGAAATTCCGCCGAAATTCACGTCGCCGCCGAAGTCCAGCTCGAAAATCTGCGCTTTCGCGGAGCGCAATTGAATCAGGTTGAAATCCGCGCCGAACTTCAGGGTGTGACGCCCGAAAGTTTTCGCGATGGTGTCCGTGAATTCGTAGCGCCGCTCGATGCGGTCCACGGTGGAGTACGGCTCGCGGCCAAAATACGCGAACCCGGGAATATTGACGCCGATATCGCCGCCGCCCGGCAGTTGTGAAAATCCAAAATGCAAGCCACGGCGGGCGAACTGAAAACGGAACTGGTTCACCGCGGAATCGCTGGTGATCGTGTCGTGCTGGAAGGTGATGTTCAGGTCACGCGATTGGTTGTAGCCTGCGCGCGAGCCGGAGTTCTGCCCAAAGACCTGGTTCTGCGAAGTCGAAGGCAGCCCGGTGACCAGCGATGGTGAAACTCCGACCCGGATGAACGAATGGTTGTTGGCGTTCCAGTTTTGGTCCAGCTTCGCCGACCATAGGCTGGTTTTTTCCTCGACCGGATAATTTCCCCGAATCGAGTTCAGGCCCACATAGGAAGCCGGAAGGGGCGCCACATATACACCCGCGGCGGAGCAAATCGGCGCTGTCCCTGTTCCCGCACTATCGTTCATCGTTTGGCCGATCGGACACGCCACTGGAATCGGGAACTGCGCACCGGGACCCGGAGTTAGGAAGCCACTTGTCAAGCCGGCCGCCACCTGTCCGAAGTCCAGCCGGTTCAGTGCCACGCTCGACGCCGAGCCCATGAAAACCGCATAGGCCTGTGCCAACGCCTGTTGCTGCGGAGTGCCGGCCAGCAACTGCAGCGTCGCCGCCGATTGATCCGGCGTAAGCATCAATCCATCCAGGCCGCATCCGCCGCAATTGAAAGGCGCCATGCCAAAATTGTCGATGCCGATGCTGGAAAATCCGGTCTCTTCGCGCTGCGTGTATTCGTAAGAACCAAAAAAGAACGTTTTGTCTTTTTTGATGGGACCACCCAGCGTCAATCCGGTCTGAATGCGGGTATAGGGCTGTTTTACCGGCACCAGTTCTCCGCTCGTTGGATCAATCTGGCCCGAAAACGGGTTGCGCGCCTGAAACGATTTGTTGCGCCCAAACACAAAAGCGTCGCCGTGGAATTCGTTGCCGCCGCTCTTGGTGACGATGTTGATGACGCCGCCGGTCGCGCGTCCATATTCGGCGTTATAGTTGCTCAGAACTATCTGGAATTCCTGTACCGCTTCCTGCGAAACAGTTGCGCGGATTCCGTTCACGGAGTTGTCCACCGCATCGGCGCCATCCACGCTGACCATGTTGGAGCGCGCGCGCGCGCCGCCGATGTTGAGGCCGCTGTTGGGTGCGGGACCGATGGTGGGAGAAACGTCGCGAGTCGTGCGCGAATCCGTGAGCGTAAAATTCTTGTAGTCGCGGCCATTGATGGGCAGGTTGTCGATGCGCCGCTGGTCTACCGTGTTGGATACTTCCGTCTTGTTTTCTTCGATGAGCGTCGTTTCGGCGGTTACGGTGGTGGTGGTGGCGACGCCGCGCACGCTTAGTTGGGGATCGAACCCCGCTTCCTGCCCCACAGTCACCGTCAATCCGTCTTGCTCGAACACGCTGAAGTTGGCGCCTGCATCCACGGTGATCCGGTAGGTTCCCGGAGCCAGCGACACGAATCCGTATCGCCCTTCGTCATTCGACACCGACGTCCGCTCCGCACCGGTGCTCTTGCTGGTCAGCGTAACCTTTGCTGCCCGGATGCTGCCGCCTTGCTGGTCTGTTACGACGCCGGACAAGGTCGCCGTGTTCTGCGCCGAGACACGGCCGCCGGTGCTTAGAATGAGCACAAGCAAGGTCAATAACGCGGACAACATTTGGTTGCGTTTCATCACTTCCTCCGGACATCTGTATCGCTACTGGCACGGCGCACAGCATGCCCCTGGCGGACCTTGCGCGCCACGGGAAAACGAGTTGTGACTTCCGAATCTCCGCTACCCCTAGCGGCCGTGGATTGTCACCCCACGAATAAACTACCGTACCCACAAACTACCGTAAATGATTGGCTACTCGGCTTTTACTTGATAGCAAACGGCATTGCAACTCTAAAGTTTTCGTCCGCCCCAGTGCTGAGTCCTTTCAGTCACCGCCAGCAGCGCTTGGGAGCGGCGCAGGCCATGGCCCGACGAGACTGGATTACGGCCCGACCAGTCTCAACTGGAAGGACGAATCATTGGCTTCATTGGAATGGATTATCTGTGGATTTGCGAGATTCAGCTTTTCAAGCCGCGCTGCACGAGTTTGCGCAGCTTGTCACGGTCGTCGCCCTGCATGTGGACGATTTCAACGCCGTTGCCATCCGGCCCAGCGTTGCGGACGACGGCAGTGAAGTGAATTTTGCGCAAGCCGGAGCGTACTTCCAGGCGAATGGTGTCGCCCACGTTCAGTTTTTTCACCGACTCGAGATACGCACCGCCGAGGCTAATGGTTTTGACACGCGCCATAGCCGGCTGGCCGCCCTCGATTTGCGCGCGCAGCGGCGATTCCAGCGGTACGCGGGAATATCTACGCGGCACATTGAATGTTCCCCCGGCCTGCGGAGCATACTCATAAGCTGCGCGTACTTGCGCCGCCGCGGGACGATTTTCCATCAGGGCGAGTGCGTCGCTGGCAACGGTACGCAATCCGGAAGGCTCGGCATAGGTCAGGCCATCGCGCTTCTGGCTTAGTTGGAGCAGCAGGTCGACCGCCTCAGAGACGCGCATTCGAGCTAGCGCTTCAATGGCTTTGATGCGCACAAACTGATCCGTCAATTGTTCGTGAGTTCCGCTGGCGATTTGCATCAGCTCTGGAATAGCCGAAGTTTCCTGGGCCAGGCCGATGTGGTCGATCATCATCGGCACCACTAACGCGTTTGCTTCCGTGAGCAGAGTGGAAAAAACAAAAGCCGCGCTGCGCGCAGAAGTGGCGTTGGCCGGCCGCGAAAGTTCGCTGACTGCGAGGTCTTGCAGATTCCATTCCCAACTGGCGAGGGCGCGCGGCAATCCGCGCAACAGGCGCTCCGGATCGGCCGCGGCAAGTAATTTGATGGCGGCGCTGACGCGCTGCTTGCGCGCCTCATACAAGCGCGTTTCGAGCAGATTTAAAACCGGTACGCCGATGGTGCGCAGCAAACGGGACATTGCCGGGAGCAATTCGGCGCCGCGCGGATCGCCCAGCAAAGTGGTTAGTCGATCCAGCAGACGTTCGGGATCGCGCACCAGCAAGCGCGGCAGTGTTGGCTCGAGGGCGCGATTTGCGAGCGCGGCGTCCACTAGCAGCGGCCAGCGATCCTGCGCGATCAAACGCTGCGCCAGCGCGTGCATGTGTTCAAACCGGGGCTGGCGCGGCACCCTTTCGAGGCCGGTTAGGATATTCTCCAGTCCGGCAAAATCGCCACGGGTGACTGCAACCCGGCCCAACATTTCCAGGAACGCAGACAGCATGGCGGCCGTGTCCGCCGCGGTTTCCTGCTCGAGAGTTTTGAGCGCGCAGCGGCTCAACTCCTCCGGCAACTGATTGGGCCAGAGCGATTCCACCACGGCGGAAAGTTCGCTGAGGCCGATGGCCACACTGCGGCGCGCGTTAGCGTCGGGCATTTCCAGCCGCCGCGTGTAGTTCAACAGGATGTTGCGCGCCTCGCGCCGCGGAGCATCTGCGCCGGCGTCGGCTAGCTGCGACAACGCAGCGCGAATCGCCGGAACCGGAACGCACCAGACATCGGGACCGCGCAGGGTCTGCGATTTTTCGCGTGGAGGCAGGGCCATCCAGAAACGGTCCAGCAATTTTTCACGGTGCTTTTCGTCGGCCCAAACGCGGGCCAGCGAGGAGAGATGCTGCGAAGAATGCGGGCCGGTATAACCGCCGGAGGAAACCAGCACTTCACCGAGCCCGCGCAACTGTTTGCGGACGTCCTGAGGCAGCAAGGCGCCGGCGGAAAACTCGGAGTTCAGAAATTCAAAAATAACTGTCTCGGAGAGACGCACCAGATAAGGCTGTGGAGCTTCCGCTTCTTTCGGAGCGTGTTGCGAAATCGCGCTCAGGAGCAGATGAACCGTGTCGCGATTCGCTTCCGCCAGCGCCGCGTGAATGGCGCGCGCCGCTTCTTCGGGAGAAAGTCCGCGGGCGCTTTCAAGTGGCGGAGTCAGCCGAGCAATCAAGCGCAAGACGGCGGAGAGGCCGTCCGCGGTAGGCGCCAAGATCGGCGCGTCCGCATTTTCGCTGGGAGTGTTGCCGCCAAATGCCACCAGCGCCGCGATCAAACTGGCCAGCACGGTATCCACTTTTCGGTCGGTCTGCGCGTTCACCTGAATGCCTTCCACTCCGAATTCGAGAAACTTTGCGGTCCACCAGGCTCCGCGCTTGTTCTTGGATGACTCATCCGATTTTAGCAATGAAGCGCGCAGGAGTTGCGCCAGGGTGTCCAGTTCGCCGACATGGAATTGGCGGAGGATCACCAGTGTCTGTATGCCCGCCAGTTGAAAATCCAAGGCCAGATGGCGGAGCTCGCCCTTGGGATCCGAAACGGGAGCTTCGCTCAGCTTGGGCACGACAATCGAGTCACGCTCGACGCGGATTTCGAGGCCGTTCATGCTTTGCGCGAGCCGCTGCAGGCTATTGTAGGCTTGATTGAGGCTGTCCTGATTTTTTGGGTGCGTATGGTGATAAAGCCGCTTGTTATGCAGCAGAATTACCAGTTCGCGCAAGGCGCTGTGCACTTCCTGAATGCCCGGGCCGGAGTTGGCAGGGGGCGGCGATGGAAACTCAGCTACGGGCGAGACTGGCGTGCGATCCGCAGCGGTTTCCGGTGTGGGCGCAGACCTTTCCTCGGATCTTGGTGCCACGCGTTTGCGAAATAGGTTCATCGAGAAATTGACCGTTCAAATCGGCTGCAAGGGGCCCAAAATCACGCATAGAAACCTGCCCGAAGGCAGGGAGAGGCACGAGTAGAGAAGGCAATTGCATTGCCTAGGAACCAGCCGTGTAAGCGCCACAAACCAAGTGATTTATCCGTATGGTACTAATACCAGATGGCGTGACGCGTAACGTTT
>DASSYL010000422.1:0-2609 GCA_035703315.1 Candidatus Acidiferrum sp.
AAAAAACGCCCAGCAGGAAGAATTCGGCAGCTCCCGCCTCCTCAAATTCCTGGAAACACACCAAAGCGGCTCAGTGAACCAAGCCGGCGACGACCTCCTGGCCGAAATCGCCAGCTGGTCAAAAGCCCTCAAAATTCCGCAAAGCCGGTTCAGGACGACGACATTACGCTTCTGCTCCTCCGCGTCTCCGCGACGCCCTAGCCGCCGCCTCCCTATACTCTGCCCCCTTGCCCCCGGCTCACGCCAGGCTGCGGTAATGACATTAAAGCTGATAACCCTCATGGTTTCAGTGGCACTGTTCGAGCAAGGGCGCGGTGTGGCCCGAGAGACAAGAAATCAGGAGAGTGGCTCGTGCGGCTATCGGTTTGCTTCCGCCTGCACTGCCGACCACAACGGGAATCCGCTATCGGCATTCTTCCATAGCGCACGAAAGTTGTCGTATGCAGCCTTGGCCTCGGCGGTCTGACCGTTCATCTTCCGCGCCCGCGCCAAGTGCAGGTGAGCCAGCGCTCCAATCGGTTCATTGACCACCACGCCCGGCCAATTCAGGATCTTCTGGAACTCCGCAGCCGCCGCATCCCCCTGCTTCGCCGCCAGGTACGCCAGCCCACGCACATACACCGGATACATGTACGTGGAATAGCTGGTCCCTCCGGCCAATCCCAATTCATCCGGCGAAGCCGCCTTCAGGAACTCGATCGCGCGCGCCGCCTCGTTATCATCCAGAGCGATCGCGGCATAAATCGTCGGCAAGTAATTGAACTTCGCGATCGTGTCTTCCGGATAGCGGCTCTTCAGCAGATCGGCCACTTCGGCTGCCTTTTCCTTTTCGCCCACCAGCGCGAACGAAAGGCCCACCACGAATTGCACGTCGCGCGCGTTTGAATGCGCCAACGCTGCCGCCGCGAACTTTTTCGCTTCGCCTCCGTTCCCAAACAGTGCCTCGCGCAATGCTTCCGCGCCCTCGCATCCTGCGGCGCGTTCTTTGCGCCCGGCAATATCCGCTGCGGCGATGCATTGGTGCGACAGCTCCCGCGCCTTCCCCAGTTGCCCGGAGTACGCCGCCGTGTCCGCCAGGTAGTACAGCATCAGGCTCAGGTCGTCCGGACGTTCTGTCGCCCACGCCACGGTCTTCTGCATCCCTTGCTCGTCGCTTTGCAGAAATGCCATCAGGTACATCGCGGTGCGCAGATCCGTGGAGTCCAGTTTTTTCGCCAGCGCTTCATCCGCGGCGGATTTTGCTTCCTTCAACCGATTCAAATTCACCAGCACGCTGACCAGATTTCCGTACGACAAAACGTCATTTGGATTCAGTTTCAGCGACTGCTTGAATTGTGCCAGCGCTTTCTCGTATTGCCCCAGGTTCTGATACAGCACGCCAAGATTCAGCGGCGGAATCTGCTCGCGCGGATACATCTGCGCCCAGGTTTCATAAACCTGCCGCGATTTCTCCAGGTCGCCGGTTACAAAATCAAAATAGTGCGATTCGATGTAGAACTTTTCCCGCTCGCTTACTTTGGCCCGCAACTCATACGCGCGACGCGTATTTTGCGAAGCAAGTTCTTTCTCGCCCATGTTGTGATACACGGTGCCGAGCGACGCGAAAGCGATGGCCAGATTCGGATCTAGCTTGATCGCCTGCCGAAACAACGGCACGGCACCAGCGTTGTCTCCGTGCACCACCAAAGTGTTGCGTCCCATCGAATATGCTTGCAGCGCTTCGAGCGACGGCGTCGTCGCCTGATCAATCGGCGTCGAAAAACTTTTTACCATCTTCAGCGATTCACCCAGCCGTTCGCGGAGTTTGCCGGACGCTTGTCCCAGCGCGCCGAGCACGCGCTCCTTGCTGTCGGCGGTAACTTGTTCCTGCGTCAACGATTCGCCGGTCTGGCAATTGATGGCGCTCAAGCCGATTACGTACTGACTGCCGAGGTTGGAAATCGTACCAGTGAGATAAGCTTTGCTGCCGAGGCGCTGACATACGTCCCGCGCCAATTCCGGCGTCAATTTTTCGTTTGCCGGCTTGCCCATCAGTTGCAGCGTCTGCCGCATGCGTTGATCCGAAATCAGGCTCAAGAACGGCGACTGCTCGAGCTGTACAGTAAGACCTTGGCGCAGCGTATCGTCAAAAACGGCATCCCCAGTTCTGTTCGTAAAGTCCGCCAAAACTACAGTGTCGGTTTCGCTCAACGCGTGCGTTTTCCTTGTGTAGTAAAGCCATCCGCCGAATGCCATCGCCGCGATTGCTGCCGCGCCGACCACCGGAATCACCCATTTGTTCCGCTTCGTAAACGAAGGCTGCTGCAAACCGGCGGTGGCCAGCAACTGTGTCGCTGTGTGGCCCGATTCGAATCCGCGCCGCAACACCTGCAAATCGGCGCGTAGCTCCGCCGCGCTCTGGTAGCGTTTTCCTTTGTCCTTCTCGATGGCTTTGTTAATGATGGCTTCGAGTTCAGTCGGAATTTCCGGATTCAAGCTGCGGACGGGTTCCGGCGTGCGGCTCAAAATTGCCTCAATGATGACTCCGCCGGTGCTGCCGCCAAACGCTTTTTTGCCCGTGGCCATTTCATACAAAAGCACGCCCAGCGAAAACACATCCGCACGGGTAT
>DASSYL010000064.1:0-4298 GCA_035703315.1 Candidatus Acidiferrum sp.
GTCCGCCGCTGCTGTCTTCACACAAAACCTTGTAGTCGCCGCTCCGGTGACGCTCTCTAAGAAAAACCTGCGCGAATCGAAGGGGCGCATGCGTGCGGTGGTAGTGAATGCGGGCAACGCCAACTGCGCCACGGGCGGGCAAGGCCAACTGGTTTCGCTGCGCACCAACGAAGAAGCCGCGCGCCGCATGGCCGTGACGCCGCAGGAACTTTTCGTTTGTTCGACCGGCGTGATCGGCGTGCAACTTCCCGTGGAAAAGATTCTGCGCGCCCTTCCGTCGCTTGCGCGCAATCGCCGCGCGTCTGCCCGCTCATTCACTGAGCTTTCGCTGGCTATCTGCACCACCGATACGCGTCCTAAAACCGCTTCCGCATCATTC
The DNA here is from genome assembly GCA_035703315.1 of Candidatus Acidiferrum sp. Taxonomy (GTDB): domain Bacteria; phylum Acidobacteriota; class Terriglobia; order Acidiferrales; family UBA7541; genus Acidiferrum. Next base: position 380 of record DASSYL010000064.1, read on the forward strand.
AAAATGTCCGGCAAGCGCGTCCACGTTCTCGGCTGCGCCAAAGGCGCGGGCATGATCCATCCGAACATGGCTACGACTCTCGCTTTCGTAGTTACCGACGCTGCCATCCCTCCCGCGCTTCTGCAGAGAACGCTGCGCGACGTGACGTCCCGCACATTCAACTGCATCAGTGTCGACGGCGACAGCTCAACGAACGATACGCTTCTCGTCCTGGCCAACGGAGCGGCCGGTGCGCCGCAAATCGCCAATGGCAGCAAAGCCCATCGCCAATTTACCGCCGCGCTCGAACAGGTTTGCGGCTCCCTCGCTCGGCAAATCGTCGCCGATGGCGAAGGGGCGCAGCGCGTCATCGAAATCGAAATCCGCGGCGCACGCACCGAATCCGCGGCGCGCAAAGTCGCGGAAACCATCGCCACTTCCCCACTGGTTAAAACCGCCTTCGCCGGCGGCGACCCCAATTGGGGACGCATCTTCGCCGCGGCCGGCCGCTCCGGCATCAAATTCGATCCCGCGCTGGTCGAAATCACCATGGCCGGCATCAAGGTACTGCGCAAAGGCCAACCGCTCGATTTCAATGAACGCGCCGCCTCCAACAAACTCCTTGCCGATCACGTTCCAATTGTGGTGGATTTGCACGCTGGAAAATCCCGCGCTCGTTACTGGACCTGCGACTTCACCGCCGAATACGTCCGCATCAACGCGTCCTACCGCACGTAAACCTCGCGCCTAACTCTCCCACTTCCAATCCGCGAACTGTTCGCGCAGCGCAATTTTCTTGAATTTGCCGACGCTCGTCCGCGGAATCGACTCCACGAACACGAACGCCTCGGGAAGCTGCCACTTGGCAAACTTCGCCGCCAGAAATTCGCGCAGCTCTTCAGCCCTCGCCGTCTTTCCGTCTTTCAGCACCACGGCCGCCAGCGGCCGCTCCTGCCATTTCGGATGGGGCACGCCCACTACGCACGCTTCCTTCACCGCCGGATGCCCCATCAGCGTATTTTCCAGGTCCACCGAACTGATCCATTCTCCGCCGCTCTTCACCAGATCTTTCGCGCGATCCACAATTTTCACGAATCCTTCGCGGTCAATGGTCGCCACGTCGCCCGTTTTGAACCAGCCGTCCGCCGTCCAGCGATGCGCCTGGTCGGGTGATTCGAAGTAATGCGACGCCACCCACGGCCCGCGCACTTCGATCTCCCCCGGTGTGGCATCGTCCCAGGGAGCTTCGCCTTCCGGCCGCATGGTGCGCAATTCCACGAACGGCACCGGCCATCCCTGCTTCGCGCGCGTCTCGTATTTTTTCTCCTGCGGCCACTGGTGCATGTTGGCCTTCAACCGTCCGGTCGTGGCCAGCGGCGTGGTCTCCGTCATTCCCCACAAATGAATCATCTGCAATCCAAAACTATCGAGCTTTCGGATTAGCTCCATCGGCGGAGCCGTCCCGCCGCAAATAATTCGCACTGGCCAATCGAACTTCCAGCGCTCCGGATTTTTCTCCAGCGTATCCAGCACGCCGATCCAGACCGTTGGCACGCCGCTCACAAACGTCGCGCGCTCTTCCACCATCCAGTCCAGCAAGCCCTCCGGCTCGACGTTCGGCCCGCTCAACATCAGCCTCGCGCCCGCCATTACGCACGTGTATGGCACACCCCACGCGTTGGCGTGGAACATCGGCGCCACCGGCAGCACGGTGTCGTTGTTGCTGAGCGCGAACGCATCAACCATGCACTCCGCCATGGAATGCAACACCAGCGAACGGTGCGAATAAATTACGCCCTTCGAGCAGCCTGTCGTTCCGGACGTAAAACACATCGCCGCTCCGTCGTTTTCGTCAATTTCGGGATATTTGAAATCGTCGGCCGCTTCCGCCAGCAGGTCCTCCAGATTCAAGAATCCGGTCGGGACCGCATCGCCACAACCGTACGGAGCCACAATCACTTTTTCAAACGGCGCATCCTCTCGAAATTTCTCGAGCACTGGCAACAGCACATCGTCAATCAGCAAAAATCGATCTCGCGCGTGCTGCGCAATCGCCGCGATCTCGTGGGGATGCAGCCGTAGATTCAGCGTGTGCAGAATTCCGCCGGCGCAGGGCACTGCGAAGAACGCTTCCAGGTGTCCGGCGTGATTCCACATCATCGAAGCCACGCGGTCGCCCGGCTGCAGGCCCAACTCGGTCAGCGCACTGGCTAGCCGCCGCGCGCGCTTGTAAAACCTTCCGTAGTTCGTTCGCACTACGGAACGATCCGGGCGCCGCGACATTATTTCGACGTTGGGAAACAGCTTTCCCGCCCGTTCCAGCAGCACCGGCAATGTCAGGGGAAAATCCATCATGGTGCCGCGCATTGGACCCCTCCGCTGGCGGAGAAAACTTGGCGGCATCCTATCACTAATTCCGATGCGCCGTATTGGCCTCGGCCGTTTGGCCCGCCGCCCGCCTCCCCTCAGCAATTTCTCATTGCAAAACCTGTCAATTTCTTGGACCATGCAACTGACCGCTGGAGCGCCCGATTCGGTACCCCAGGTTCAAGGCCCGCGCCAATCGCCTTGCAATCAAGGTGGCTTCGGTTTCTCCGGACTGCCCGTAAGGATCGTCACGGCCATCCAGCGCGCTCCGCGATACGCAGTTAGGTTCCGGGCAGAAGGAGTCCGTAAGTGAAGAAGCTCTATGTTGGTAATCTTCCGTTTTCCGCAACGGAAGATTCGCTTCATGATTTTTTCTCGCAGGCTGGCGTGAATCCCTCGGCAGTCAATTTGATTCGTGATCGCTTCACGGGCCAATCGCGTGGTTTCGCTTTCGTCGAAATTGCCAATGACGAAGAAGCCGATCGCGCGGTCAATTCCATGAACGGCCAGAACTTTGGCGGACGCAATCTCGTCGTCAACGAGGCTCGTCCGCAGGAGCAGCGTGGCGGCGGTGGCGGCGGGCGCGGATTCGGCGGCGGAGGCGGTGGTGGCCGCGGCGGACATGGCGGTGGCGGCGGCGGACGCGGCCGAGGCGATCGTGGAGATCGCGGCGACCGGGGCGATCGCGGCAACCGCTGGTAATAGTCTCTCCTTCTTAGCGGGCGGCTCCCTGATCCGATGTGTCGGAGCCGCTTCCCACTTGCTGGTTTACTGTCAGATGCTGTAAGTCTGCCCGACCCGGACCGTCCCGCTTTGTAACCACCTGGTCAACCGTTCGCAACTTTCTTTACCGTGACGGGTTTGAAACATTAGGCGAGGAAAGTTTCGCTCCTCCCGCGTTTTGCAGTATCTTGGCGCTGCGCGAAGCCGTGTTTTTCCGTACCGGAAGCTCCCGCCGTTTTCTGGGAGTGACGGGTAGTGACTCCGGTGAACCTTTTCGGAACCATAGGCATCCAATGTTTCCAACCGGCCGCAGACAGTAGGGGGTGTGCCATGGCCGACGACAACTTTGAACGGGAGACCGGCGAAACGGAAACTGGGCCGCAAACTTTTATCGCCATGACCACTTGGCAAAAACGCGACTGGCGGCAATTTTACGAAATTGCCCGCCGCCCCTGGCGCCGCCACCGGCCGCCCCGTCCGGTCTATCCTTCCGGACTCAATCGCGTTGCGCCCGCGCAGGGTTTCAGCCTTTCTGAACTCGACGACGCCGGCGTGGATCTCGACCTAGCCGAAAGCCTCGGCCTTCCCGTTGACGCCGGCCGCATCGGCGTCTACGGCCCCAACGTCTCCGTCCTCCGCGACTTCATCCGTTCCTCCCGCCCCCTCTAGTCTGCGCCCCGCGAGCTTTCTGGTGCGGTGCCCGATACTTGTGTCCTTCTTCATGAGCCACCCTCCGCCCTCCCTGCCGCGCGCCCAGTTGGCACGTTCGCGGTTTGTAAAGGTCTGCAAAAGCAGCTTAAAATAAAGCTTCTGACCGACTGTATGGCTTCCCCTTTCAACATCATCTCCA
>DASSYL010000144.1:0-2838 GCA_035703315.1 Candidatus Acidiferrum sp.
GCGATGTTGGTGGCGTGGTCGCCGATGCGTTCGAGATTTTTGGCCACCAGGATGAGTTCGAAGGCGGGGAAAACGACACTGGAATCGCCCATCATGTAGGTTAGAAGTTCGCGAAAAATCTGATCGCGGTAGTGGTCGACCTTGTCGTCGCTTTCGAGGACTTTGCGCGCGAGATCGACGTCGCGGCGTACCACCGCGTTCAGCGAGTCGCGGACCATTTCCTCGGCAACTTCGCTCATGCGCGGCAGGTCGACGTAAGGCTTTACGCGGGGGTGGCGGAGAATGCGCAGCGCGCCCTGAGCGATGTTGACGGCCTGATCGCCGATGCGCTCGAGGTCGTTGTTGATGCGCGAAACGGCGAGGACGAAGCGCAGGTCCATGGCCATGAGCTGGTGCAGAGCGAGGAGTTGGACGACGCGATCGTCAATTTCGATTTGCAGTTCGTTGATGGCGCTTTCTTCTTCCAGGACGCGCTTGGCCAGCTGCTCGTCCGAGTCCAGCACCGCATGGACGGATTGATGGACGGCGCGTTCGGCCAGGCTGCCCATCCACAGCAGACGCTCTTTCAGTTCGTTCAGATCGCGTTCGAAGTGACGTTCCATGAGTTCCTTCCTGCAGCGCTTGTTGCCCAACCGTTCTAGATGAGAGATTCCTCGCTTCACTCGGAATGACGGAGATCATCCTAACCGGCGAATCATCCGGAGTGGATCGATCAGCCGACGCGAATCATCCGAAGCGGCCGGTGATGTACGCCTCCGTACGCGGATCGGATGGCGTGGTGAAAAGCTGCGGCGTGGGATTGAACTCCACCAACTGGCCGACCAACAAAAATGCGGTGAAGTCGCTGACGCGCGCCGCTTGCTGCATGTTATGCGTGACGATGGCGATGGTGCAGGAGTCTTTCAGCTGAACGAGAAGCTCTTCGATTTTCGCAGTGCTGATGGGGTCGAGCGCGGAGCAAGGTTCGTCGAGGAGAAGGACTTCCGGCTCCACAGCCAGGCCGCGCGCAATGCACAGGCGCTGCTGCTGGCCGCCGGAAAGTTCGTAGGCCGACTTGTGCAGATGGTCTTTGACTTCGTCCCAGAGGGCGGCGCGGCGGAGGCTGCGCTCGACGATTTCGGCGATCGGGTCTTTGGCGCCGTTGATTTTCGGACCATAAGCCACATTGTCGAAGATGGATTTGGGGAACGGATTGGGACGCTGAAAGACCATGCCGACTCTGCGACGGAGAAGGGTGACATCCTGGGCAAGAATGTTTTGTCCATCCAGCAGGATTTCGCCCTCGAGGCGCGCATTGCGAACGGTTTCGTGCATGCGGTTGAAGGTGCGCAGCAAAGTGGACTTGCCGCAGCCAGAGGGGCCGATCAGTGCGGTAACGCGGTTGGCCGCGACGCTCATGTTGACGTCGAACAGCGTTTGCTTGGTCCCGTAGAAGAAGTTGACCTTGGAAATGGTCATGCGCATGGGCGCCGGCGCGGCCGTTTCGCGGCTGGTATTTATGACCCCGGTGGGTGTTAAATTCACGGTCACTGCAGACCTCGCTGAAGCTGGCATATAGTTAGGACCTCTGTACGGCTACCCCGCGGGCCAGAATAAATCGCGCTACGATGTTCACAATCAGAATAAGACCGAGCAGGACCAGGCCGGCAGCCCAGGCTTGACGCTGCCAATCTTCGTAGGGAGAAATGGCGTAAATATAGACCATGTGCGGCAGCGACTCGATGGGCTGATTGAAACCAGGGCTCCAGTACCGGTTGCCGAACGCGGTAAAGAGCAGGGGAGCGGTTTCGCCGGCCACGCGGGCAAAGGCCAACAGGACAGAAGTGAGAATACCACGATAGGCGGCGGGGACAATCACGGTGGCAATCGTCTTCCATTTGCTCGCGCCGAGGGCCATGGCCGCTTCGCGAAGGTTGTTGGGAACTCCGAGCAGGAATTCTTCCGTGCTGCGCAGCGTAATGGGAATCATCATGATGCCGAGAGCGAATCCACCGGCGTAGGCAGAGAAATGCTTGAACGGCAGGACAACCAGGGCATACGCGAAGATGCCTATCACGATGGAGGGAACGCCGTTCAGCAGGTCGGCGGCATAGCGAACCACGAAGGCGGTCTTTGAACCGCTAAACTCCGCGAGGTAGATCGCGCCGAAGAAACCTATCGGAACGCCAAACAAGCTGGCCAAGAAAAGCAGTTTCGCGCTGCCAACAATGGCCTTGGCCATGCCTCCGCCGGGTTCGCCGACGGGAGTCGGTAACTTGGTGAAGAAATCCCAGTTAATGGAACGTCCGCCGTGAAATACCAGGTAGCCGAGAATGAAAAAGAGAACAGCGACGGCTACAGCGGCGCAGACGCCGGTCATGGTGAGCATGAACGCGCTGACAAGCTTTCGCCACCTGAGACGAGCGTTCATGCGCGCCCCGTTCCGCTGCCGCGCGCAGCGGTAAGCAGCATAAGCAACCGGGCCAAGCCATTTAAGATGAAGGTGAGCAGGAAAAGCACCAACCCCAGCTGAATCAAAGCCTGGAGATACAAGTCACCGGTGGCTTCGGTGAATTCGTTGGCAATTACGGCCGCAATGGAATATCCGGGAGCAAAGAGCGAGCTACTTATGGAGGGCGTGTTGCCGACGACCATAGTTACGGCCATGGTTTCGCCCAAGGCGCGAGCGAGAGCGAGAAAAACCGAACCCATGATGCCGGTACGCGCAAAAGGAACGACAACTTTCCATGTCGATTCCCACCGCGTGGACCCCAGCGCCAGCGCAGCTTCCCGCTGATCGTTCGGAACTGAAAGCAGTACCTCGCGCGACACCGAGATGATGTAAGGAATGACCATGAT
>DASSYL010000254.1:0-2550 GCA_035703315.1 Candidatus Acidiferrum sp.
GATCTCCTGCACGGTCCGATTGAAGATGCGCCAGCGGACGGCATCCTCGATGAATTTCGAGAGGTCGCCTTTTTTCATGCCCTGGGCGCCGAGATAGGTGCGCAGAGTAAGGTCGATTTCCTTGGAGACCTTAATATTCCAGCGAACGGCGTGTTCCATGAGCCACTTATACACACAAGCAGAAAAACACCTACCGTGAATTATGGAGCTGAAGCAGGCAGAAGGAAAGCGAAAGTGCGTCAACCACCTGCAATCCCGAAATGCCCCGATGATTTGCGCTCCGGCTCAACCGCTTCGCTACCGCCACCTTAAAAGGGGCCAGGACGGAACTCGTGAAATTGCTCGATGAAATGGATACGCTTTCTGCCATCGGTGGTCCCCCTCTTGCCACAACGGGGAATGAGCCGAAGAACTAGGCGAGCACGACTACAACTCCCTCATCCAGTCGCTCGCCACCTGATCCCACCGGCCACGGGCTCATGATCGTTGCCCGCGCTCCCGCTACTTGAAAGGCCCGCCGCAAGCCTAGTACGCCATCGCATGCGGAGAGAACCGCCCGAAAGAGAGCTACGCCCAAATCTGATGGCGAGAGGAAGTTGGCACGACGGCATTCTAGAGATGTGGATAGGTTCCTACTTTTCAACTCACGGGTGAGAGAGCCTGATCCTATCAGCGCGATCGGCAATGCGTTCCTCACCCTAGGCTCATTCGGCGTTCGTTCGGGAATTCTTTGCATCTCGCAGAGCGCTCATGCTCTCGTCCAGCAATTCCATCACGTGTAAAACCTGCTGCCCGGTCCTGTGCATTTCCGCCCCGGCTCGCATCTGCAGCAGGCACCCAGGATTCGCCGTAACAATAACCTCCGCTCCCGTTGACGCCGCGTTTTTCATTTTTTCAGTGAGCAGTTCCATGGACGCCTCGGTCTCGGTGACGTTGTATACGCCTGCCGACCCGCAGCAAATATCCGAATATGGCAGCTCCACAAACTGAATCCCCGGCACCGCCTTCAACAGTCTCCTCGGCGCTTCGCGCACTCTCTGCCCGTGCAGCAAGTGACAGGAGTCCTGGTAGGTCACCTGCGAAGGAAATTCCTGCATTGGGGCCACCAATCCCATGGAGTCTAGAAATTCCGTCACGTCGCGCACCCGCGATTCGAACTCTTGCGCGGCCTCGTGCTCCGGTTCGCCTTCCGAAAACAAATGGGAATATTCCTTCAACGTCGAGCCGCACCCCGCCGCATTGGTTAAAATCGCGCCAAACTCGTCTCCTCCAAACGCCCGCAGGTTCCTTCGAGCCACGCCACGAGCCGCTTCGCGGTCTCCGGCGTGGGAAGCCAGCGCACCGCAGCATACCTGCTGTCTCGGCACGGTCACTTCGCAACCATTCGCAGTCAGCACCCTGATCGTCGCTTCATTGAGTTCCGCAAACGTCACCTGTGCCACACACCCGCCAAAAAACGCCACTCGCGCGCGGGTCTCTCCAATTGCAGGGAAGGTCTTTCCGAGCCGCCGGAAAAAAAACTGCCCACTGACTCGGGGCAGCAACGCCTCGCGCTCCGCCAACCCCATGGCCTGCAAGATGCCTGTCTTTCGCGCCAGCGACTGCAGTCCCCAGTTCTGGTAAATCCGCACCAGCCTCGCGAAAAACGCTATCCGTCCCGGTCGCGGCAGCAGCCACCGGTAGGTGAAATTCCGCGCCAGCTGTGACAAAAACGGCCGCTTGTACTCCTTCGCAATTCGCGCCCGCGCAAACTCCACCAGCTTTCCGTACTCCACGCCCGAGGGACACGCCGTCTCGCAGGCCCGGCAATCCAAACATTTATCGATGTGCTCTACGAACGTCGCATTTACCGGCGCCTCGCCGTCCTTCACGCGAATCATTTGGAAAATTCGCCCGCGTGGCGAATCCGCCTCCAGATGCCACAATCGGTAAGTTGGACAATGGTTCAGGCACAGCCCGCAGTGTACGCAGCGTGCGTAATCTTCATAAATTGGTTGGAGCCCTGGGATGCCTGGCGTTTGAGCCGCTGGTGTCTCGCTCACGTCCTCACATTCCTCCCACAAACCGCCCGCGCGCGAATACCCCGTTCGGATCAAATGCCTTTTTCACGCGCCGTTCCATCTCCGGATCAGAATCGACGTGCTGCCACACGTTCAACGCCGTTTTCCATTTCGCAGGACAAAACACCAGCGTTCCGCGGAATTCTAGTTTTCCGCGCAGAGATCCCACACTCCTCCAGAAATATTCCATCTGCATCAGTGCCGTTTCGTCTCCCGCGCGCGGCAGCAACGCCATGTATACGACCGACCCGCTGCGCACCAGCACCGGCGCCTTCATCCACGACGACCCGGCAAAGCTACGCACGGCCCTCAACAAATCCGCCAGTTGCGAGGGCAACACCGTAAAACGTATCACCACCGCTTCCGCTGCGGCGTCTCGCATCGTCACCGGCGCCTCGCGCAAAATCTCCAGCAACGCCGCAAACTGCTCGTCGTGCATCGCCACTGCATTCTGCGCGGCGGACTCTCGCGCCATCCGCGCGAGCTCTCT
>DASSYL010000066.1:0-4198 GCA_035703315.1 Candidatus Acidiferrum sp.
ACGAACGGATCTAACGAAGCTGCGGGTTCAAGCGCTGCCGAAAAACCGGATGAGCCGCAACGGATGCTAGGGTTGAGCGCGGACAACTCCAGGTAACAACCGAATCGAAACCAGAATGTTGCCGTGCTGCTTTCCGGTGAGCGGAAAGACGGCGAGATTTTGCGCGCCTCCGGAGGACGCGGCCCGCGTGGGATTTCCGCCGTCGAGCGCGGCGACTTCGGGCGCGAGGTTTCGCGCTTCCAGGGAGACGCGCTCGGTGGTTCCGGTGATGCGAACGGAAAGGGTCCGCTTTTCGCCCGGCTTGAGCGTGGCGGTATCGGCTTCCAGAAAAAGTTCAAGGAACACCACACGAGTCCAGCCGGCATCGGCTTTGTTGCACGAAACACTGACCTCGGCGGGGCCCGGGTCGAGATCGGTGGGTGGCAAGACGGCGAGCGATTCGGACGAAGAAGCAAGAACGAAGGCAGAGTGGCCGTTGACCTGGACGACATTTTTGTCCGCATCGCCGCAGAAGCCATGCCCTTGTAGTTCAAAGCGGTCGCTCAGAGACGCGAAGTGCGGAGCGCGATCAACTCGCGTGGGGCTTCGTTCCGCCGACGCTGAAATCACTTCGGTTTGCACGCGGCCGGGGCGTCCCTGGATGGTGGCATAGAGAACGCCCTGGGTAAGCGGAGCAACAAACGTGGCCCGACCCGTGGAGTTGGTGGTTACGTGATCGCCATTGGAAAACGCCACCGTGACGTTCGGCGTGAGGCGCCCGCCAAAATCGAGAACCGCGAGCGTCGTGCGATCGCCGGAAACCATTTTCCGCGGCAACAGAAGAATGCGCGCGTTCTTTGCAGAGGGCGCTTGCGCCGCAGCGAGGCACGGCAGCACGAGAGCAGCGAGGAGCAGCGTCGTGATCCGAACAAAACCGGGGCTGGGGCGGAGCAATGCCATAACGATAATTATTGTACGGGCATTGTAGGCGAGAACAGCAGCAAGAGTCAGCAGGACCGCAATCGGCGGTAAAAAATTCACGAAGGCTTAGCCCAATCTGGAACCTGCGGCGGTTCGTAATGCAGCACATTGCGGCCGGGAACTCCTGCTGTGAGCCGGCGCAGCCTATAAACAAAAGGACGCGGCCGCCTGCCTTGAGCAGCGGATTCGAGGCGGTAAAAGACGTCAGCGATCCGCACAACCTTCGGCGGAATCCATTCGGGTTTTGGCCGCGAACAAAGAATTTCGAGAATGACGCCGCCACCGGCGGTGGATTCGAGAAGTTCGTCAGGCAGTTCCGGGAGGCGCAGGGTCTTCGCCGCGCCCTTCGCGGCCTGCAAGAAGGACTGGAGTTGCTCTTTCCCTTTAGGAAGGTGCCGAGCGTCGCCCTCTGGCGCGCGATGCGTGAACTTGCCGTAACACCAATCGGCTAAAGCCAGCAACCACATCGGCAAGATTTGCTCAAGCGAGATTGCGGCGACGATGCGTATCAAGCCTTCGCCAAAAAAACTCGCGAGGACCCAGGTCAACGGGTGTATGCACCAGATGACAAAAGCGGATAAGCCAAGCAGGTGCGGGTCGTATTCGCCCCCGGGTCCATTTCTCACGGCGGAATCGAGAGCGTCAGCCGCCCAAGTGGTCACCGAGTGCGAGTACCAATAGATCAAGCCGGCGACGGCGAGCACGGACTCCAGAATGCCGCTGAGGATGGCGGCGGGCACCCAGGGCACGGTTTCGCGGGGAATAATTGCCGCTCCGCGCCAGCGGCGCGGCAGCAGCGACAAGGGGATGCCTGGCACGATCTTCCACATGGTGAAACGAACAAAGGAGCGGATGACCAACGCCTGACGGACGGCGTGACTGGCGGTCTTACCTTGCGCCGAGGTTCGCTTCTCTAGTTTGCGCCACCGAGAATTGGGCGGGACCAGATTGTGGCCAAATAGTGAGTAATTAGTAGGGCGCAGCGGCTTTCGCAGTGGTGAGGGAACTGTTAGCTTGAAATATTGAAAGCCCGCAAGGGTGCGAGCGGAGTTGTCTGCGCCCGCGTCCCGGGGAGACCCCTTGCAGATTGCCAGCGGTGCCGCCACCGACGTGGGGATGGTGCGGACCAATAACGAAGACAGCTATCAAGTCGTGCCGGCGCTACAGCTGTTTGTGCTAGCGGACGGCATGGGCGGCGAAGCGCACGGTGAAGTTGCGAGTTCGCTGGCCGTGGAAACCGTGGTGAAGCATTGCCTGGAGGGCCAGGAGAATCCGTCGGCGCCGTTGACGGGAGAGGCGAAACCCGGGCTTACCGGGAAGAGCCGGCGACTGGCCAGCGCGGTACATCTAGCCAATCAGAAAGTGTTTGCATCCGCGGCGGAACATGCGGAGCAGCGCGGAATGGGCGCAACGCTGACCGCGGCATGGATTGACGACATGAATTTGAGTGTCGGCCACGTAGGCGACAGCCGCGTATACCTGCTGCGCACGGGAGTGCTGCAACAATTGACCAGCGATCATTCGCTAGTGGCGGAGCAGGTGCGGCGCGGAATTTTGACGGCGAGCGAAGCTGAATCCAGCACGATGCAGAACGTTTTGCTGCGCGCGCTGGGCACGCAACCGCAAGTGGAAGTGGACATCGAGCAGGTGGCGCTTTTTCCGAACGATGTCTTGCTGCTATGTTCGGACGGGCTGACGCGCATGGTGACGGAGCCGGAAATTGCCGGCGCGCTGCAGTCCGAACCGGATCCGCAGAAGGCTGCGGAAAAGCTGGTCAAGCTCGCGAATGAAGGCGGCGGCGTGGATAACGTCACTGCGATTGTAGTTTCCGTGAAGCCCGAAGCGAAGGGCTGGTTTTCCTGGCTGCGCCGAGGGGCGCAAAAATCCGCGGGCGGCAATGGCACCGCCGGAGGGCACTGAGATGGCCAAACTGTCGTTGATGTTCGAGGACAAACTGGTGAAAGAGGTGCCGATCGGCTCGAAGCCGGTCCGCATCGGGCGTTCGCCGGACAACGATCTGGTAGTGGACAACCTCGCCGTATCAAACGATCATGCGCGCGTGTACTTCGAGTCGGGCCGACTGGTGGTCGAAGACCGCGGCAGCTTGAATGGAACGTTCGTGAACGATTTACGTGTGGAGCGGGCGACGCTGCACGACGGCGACTCGATCTGGATCGGCAAGCACCACATCAAGGTGGATTCGATCGCCGACGCGCCGCTGCAATATTCATCGGCAAAGAAAACGTCGGCGCCGATGATTAACGAAACGATGGTGCTGGACACCAAGGTACGCCGGGAGATGCTGTCACAGGCGGCGGCGATGGGCGAGCGGACGCAGTTTGCCGCGGACCGGATCAAGGTGCCCACGATTGTTGTGCTTTCGGGAAAGACCGACAGCAAGGAATATGTTTTGACGAACCGGCTGACGACGATCGGCAAGTCGGCAATGGCGACCATCAAGCTGAAGGGCTGGTTCAAGCCGGCGATGGCGGCGCAGATCAATCAGCGCGACGACGGGTACTACGTAGGGTCGGGCGCGAAGATTCCGGCGGTGAACGGAGTGGCAATTCCGGGACCTACGAAGCTGAACGACGGCGACTTGATCGAGGTGGCGGGGATACGGCTTAACTTTATTGTGCGGGAGTAGCCACTGGAGTGCCCCACGCCGGATTTTGTAAGTACTCTAAAGAAGCTAGCAGGGTGGCGACCTGTAAGTATTGATTCCAAAGGGCTTGCCAAATAGGGTTTTCTTTTGTTCAGCCCTGGATCGGAGTGGGTGCAGGACTTCGCAGTCTTGTCGCGAGCTAAGGAAGCGCTGGGAGACTTTAGGCAAGCCGGCGGAAGTAACTATTAGAATAGTATTACTACAGAAGCACCGGAAAGTCAAGGGGAAACGGATATGGGCCTTCCGGCACGAAAATCCCTTGTAGAGTCAGCGAACAAACGGAATGGATAAGGCGACGCCGAAATGGTCCGCCGGCAGAGGCGGGTTTGGCGTATATGAACTGCTGAATTCCTGGTGGCAGCACCGGGTTTCGTTTCTGATCAGCCTGGGCATCACCTTTCTGGCGCTGGTGGTGTATTTCTTTGCGTTTTTCGGGGAGAGCCCCACGCGCATCCTGGGATTCTTGCAAAGACTGGAAAATTCATCGCTGGATATGCGGTTTCTGTACCGGCCGCCGAGTGCCACTCCGATTGATCCACGCATTGTGGTCGTGGATATCGATCAGCACACCCA
>DASSYL010000086.1:0-4465 GCA_035703315.1 Candidatus Acidiferrum sp.
GGGCACGGATCATCGATCCGTGCCTTTTGCTTTTATTTTGGCCGAACGAAACGAGATGGAAAGTGCCGAAATCCGGCGTCACTCGGGGCACCAAGTTGACACCATCTGTCATAAAAGACCGGCGGTCTAAATGCCGTCGCAAGTACTGGAAAATAAGGAATTTACTAGCCTTTGGAACGCAGAAGTTGGCAAGAGATTTGCAGTAAATATTCCCGAGATTTTGTGCAGGATTGCTGGGCCTTCGCTCGTCGCGAGGTCGGATGGAGAAAATCCCATGAGGCGGCCCCAAAAAGGTTTTTCGTTAATTGAGTTGCTCATCGTGGTCGCGATCATCCTGATCATCGCGGCCATCGCGATTCCGAATCTCATTCGCGCGAGAATGCAGGCGAATGAGGCTTCGGCTGTGTCGTCGATTCACGCCATCAACACAGCCGAAATTTCCTACAGTACCTCGTTTTCGAATATTGGATATTCCGCTGCCTTGGCGGATCTTGGCGATGGTGGAACCAGCCCATGTGCAGGCACGGCGACGGCTTCGTGTTACATCGATTCCAACCTGGCCGCCGGCACGAAATCGGGCTATACATTCAGATACACGCAGGACTCGAGCATGACGCCCGCGTTGCACTACTCGATCCTGGTCGATCCTGTTACTCGCGGGACTTCGGGCCAGCGCAGCTACTACTCGAGTGACGCAAACGTGACTCGGTACAACACCGTAGCGACCGCTGGTTCCACGGATGTGCCGCTGTAATAAGAATCGAGTGCTACACTTAAGGAGTGAAGTCTCACCTCGCCCTGTTTATCGTGCCGTGGTTTGTCACGTTGGCGCTCACTGCGCGGGATGCGGAAAATCCCAGCGCCGTGGTTCTCGTAAGAAGGTTTGAGCAAACTTACCGCTCGTCGAAGACGCTCCGGGCCGTTTTTTTCGAGAGCTATCTCGAAAGCGGCAAGCAAGTGCGGTCCGAATCAGGAGTGGCCTACTTTTCCCGTCCCGGCAAGATGCGCTGGGAGTATCTCTCGCCGGAGCCCAATCTGTACGTGATTGACGGAAAATGGTCTTGGTTTTACGTGCCGGCTGACCACACAGTCACTCGGATTCGTGCAAAGCAGAGTTCCGATTGGCGCACGCCGTTGGCGCTTCTTGCTGGCGAAATGAAAGTTTCCAGACTTTGCAGGCAGGTCGTAATCGATCAGGCCGCCATTCCTTCACTTTCCTCAAATGTCGTTCTCCGCTGCGAACTGCGGGGCAGCGCGCCCACGCCTCCTGATCGAGTTCGCAGTCCAGTCTCGGCGGCCGCGGGCAATCAGGTGCTCTTTGAGGTCAATTCGTCTACAGGCGAGCTCAATCGTGTTCTGATATCGGACCCCGGCGGCGTGCAGGTGGAATACCGCTTTGCGAACTGGAAGTTCGATCCGCCTCTCGAATCCCAGCTTTTTCGTTTCGAGCCTCCCAAAGGTGTGGCCATTGTAGATGGCGAACTGGCCACCGGGGGAGACGCGTTGGCGCCGGACCAGGGGAATCGCTGAACTCCGGCCGTTTCGCGCCGTGGATGGGCCGACCGTACACTCCTGGAAACGGCCAACCCTTCCTGAGATACCTGCATACCTTTCAAATGAGGTAAACTGACAACCTATGGGGGAATTTGTCTGCCGCGTGGCCGATGCCAACGGCCGAGTGTATTCTCACGTTGAGGCGGCGGGTACGCAGGCGGAAGCGCGCCAGAAGCTTGCGGACCGCGGGCTCTATGTGTACTCGGTGGAGAATCGCAGTGGCCTGCTCAGCGGAGTGTTGCAGCGGCAGAGCTCGCGGAAGATTGGCGGTTCGGATTTCCTGATTCTCAACCAGCAATTCAATACCCTGGTCAAAGCTGGTTTGCCCATTCTTCGCGCGTTGGATCTGCTTGCCGAACGCGCTGCCTCGCCCCGTCTCCGCCCCATCGTTGCGCAGATCCGCGACCGCGTTCGCGAAGGGAAATCGCTCTCGGAAGCCGTGAACGAAGCCGGCGTTTTCTCCAAGGTATTCTCTACGGCGATTCTGGCGGGCGAAAAGAGCGGCAACCTGCCCGGAGTGCTGGATTATTACATTGCCTATCAGAAGGTCAGCACCGGAGTGCGCAAAAAAATCCTCGCAACTTTGGTGTATCCCGCACTGCTGGTTACTGTGGCGATTCTCGTGGTGACGTACCTGGTCACTGTAGTGGTTCCAAAGTTTGCCGCTCTCTACCACGACATGAACGTAGAGTTGCCGACCGCGACCCGGCTGTTGATTGCGATTACCGTGGATTATCGCGTCGCGATTCTGATCGTCATGGCCAGCCTTATCGTATTGCTGATTGGCGTGTTCTTCTGGTCGCGGTCGGATCAGGGCGGGCAGACATTCGATAGGTTGAAGTTCCGTATACCCGTGGTGGGTGACACCATCATGAAGTTCCAGGTATCGCAGTTCTGCCGTACACTGGCTACTCTTTTGACGGGCGGCACGCCGTTGGTGGCCGGCCTGCAGACGGCCGGCGACGCAATCGACAGCCCATTGCTGCGCTCTTCGGTCACCCGAGCGACGCAAATGGTTCGTGAAGGGGACTCGCTCAATACAGCGCTGGCCTCGACACGCATTATGCCCGAACTGGCCTTGGACATGATCGAGGTCGGCGAGTCCAGCGGCGCTCTGGCTCCCATGCTGACCAGCGTCGCGGAATTTTACGAAGAGGAAGTGAATATCCGCCTCTCCGCCATGGTAGCCCTGATCGAGCCGGCCATTTTGATTTTCATGGGCATTCTCGTGGCGTTCATCTTGATTTCACTCTATTTGCCGATCTTCTCCTTTTCCATTTCGGGAGCGACGGGACACTAGGAACATATGGCAACCGCGCAGGACAATCCGGCAGTTTCGGCAAGCGTCTTTTCGGCCGAGGAGCAACACGACCGCGAGAATGCGCGCCGCCTGGCGCAGCGCTATCGCGTGCCCTTCGTTGACTTGCGCGAACAGCGCATTGACCCGGAGCTGTTCCGCACCATTGCCGCCGACCTGATGTTCCGATATAACTTTGTGCCGCTCGAGCAGCGCGACAACGTGCTGGTTATAGCGGCCGCCGATCCCAGTCTGGTCTTGCTGAGCGATGAACTGTCCCTGCTGCTCGGCAAGAAACTGGCACCGCGTGTTGCTACGGCAA
This sequence comes from Candidatus Acidiferrum sp., assembly GCA_035703315.1. Classification (GTDB taxonomy): domain Bacteria; phylum Acidobacteriota; class Terriglobia; order Acidiferrales; family UBA7541; genus Acidiferrum. The sequence continues at coordinate 3,174 of DASSYL010000086.1, forward strand.
AGCAGATCGGCGACCTGCTAAAGCGCACCGAGCAATCGCAGCGCGTACTGGAACAGGCTACCGAAGCATTTACTCTGCAGGTCACCAAGACCGAAGAGGACACCGAAGAAACGATTTCGGGCGACCGCCTGACCCGCGATACTACGGGAAGCCCGGTCGTCAAACTGGTGGAAACCGTAATCTTCACCGCGCTCGAGCGGCGTGCCAGCGACATCCACATCGAAGCCCGCGATGCCGAGGTGGCCGTAAAGTACCGCATCGACGGTGTGTTGCAGCACGCCATGCAGCCAATATCCAAGGAATGGCATTCCGCGGTCCTTTCGAGGATCAAAGTACTAAGTGAGCTGGACATTGCGGAACGCCGCGTCCCGCAGGACGGCCGCTTCCGCGTTAAGTACAAGGGCCGTTTTATCGATTTGCGTGTTTCGATCATGCCGGCCAGCCACGGCGAAGACGCGGTTCTTCGCGTTCTGGACAAGGAAACGCTTTCGGAAAAATTCCAGAGCCTCAGTTTGGATGTGGTCGGCTTCTCGCAGGACGAGATGCAACGGTTCCGCCGCTACATTCGGGAGCCGTATGGGATGGTGCTGGTTACGGGCCCAACTGGTTCGGGCAAAACCACCACCCTCTACGCCGCTATCAACGAAATCAAGACCGACGAAGACAAAATCATCACCATCGAAGATCCGGTCGAATACCAGTTGCGCGGCATCACGCAGATTCCGGTAAACGAAAAGAAGGGGCTGACGTTCGCACGCGGCCTTCGCTCCATCCTGCGCCACGATCCCGACAAAATCATGGTTGGCGAAATCCGCGACCAGGAGACCGCGCAAATCGCTATTCAATCTGCGCTCACCGGTCACCTGGTCTTTACCACGGTTCACGCCAACAACGTCACCGACGTCATCGGCCGCTTCATCAATATGGGCGTCGAGCCCTACAATTTCGTTTCCGCTCTGAACTGCATCATGGCGCAGCGTTTGGTGCGCATCATTTGCTCCAACTGCAAGCGGCCCAGGAAATTGTCGGCCGAAGAAGTGAAAGAGGCTGGTCTTAGGTTGGAAAACCTGGACCACGCGCAAATCAGCGAGGGCGCCGGCTGTCTTGAATGCTCGGGCACTGGCTATCATGGGCGAACAGCGATCTGCGAACTCCTTGATCTCTCCGACCGTATTCGGGAGATGATTATCAATCGCCGTCCGACGTCGGAGATCAAGCGTGTGGCCCGCGAAGAGGGTATGATCACCCTGCGAGAGAGCGGCCTCGCCAAGGCAAGAATAGGCGCGACAACG
>DASSYL010000109.1:0-2397 GCA_035703315.1 Candidatus Acidiferrum sp.
TCCTGCATCTCGGGATGGCTGTAGGAATAGAACGGCTCTTTCTGTGGGGTGGTGTCGAGAAGATTGCGCGGACCGAATCCCATCTCGACCCACGGAATGGCCTTCGCGCACGTTTGCAGCAGCAGGTCGGCGATGCCCAGCTTGCGGGCTTCCGCCACTCCCCAGGGAGCGAGCGCCTCGCCGCGCACGCGGTCGCGAAACTTGGTTTCCTTCTCGAGCACCAGGACGCGCGCGCCGCCGCGCGCCATGGCAATGGCCAGCGCCGAGGCGCCCATGCCGCCGCCTACCGTGACTACGTCAAAGGCATTCGAGTTTGTCATTGGTTGTCCACCTGAATATTCACCGGAACGTTCGCCAGATGAGGTCGTTCGATCGGTTGCTGCGAGGACTTCTGCGCGGTTCCCGCGATGCTACCAAATCGCTGGGTTTTGATGAAGCGTGAGATGGGCACTCTTGTAGATGAGGAGCGGAGCGCCCGACCGAGCGCGTTGCCCGCAGCCTCAAAAACTGCTATTACATATTCCCGCCACGCACATCCCTCAAAGGAGCCACCCATGAAACGCCCACGCAAAGGCTTTACCCTGCTTCTCCTGGCTGCGGCCCTCTGCATCGCGCCCGCGCCGCGCGCCTCCGCGCAATTCGGCATCAGCCCGATCAAGCGGCCCAATATTGCGAACATTTTTCATCCGGTTGTCGGCCAGGGAGCGGCGTATGACACGGTGGACAAGGACGGCAAAAAGAGCCACATGGAAATGTACGTCGTGGACAAGGAGACGGTCGGCACGGAGCAGGGCTACTGGATGGAAGTCGGCCACACCGCGGACGCCAATGGCAATCTGATGTACGGCAAAATGCTGGTGACGCCGGCCGATTTCAAATTCCACAAAATGATTTTTGTGATGCCTGGCCAGACGCAGCCGATGGAAATGGACATGGACGCTGCCAGGTCGCACCAGCATGAAATGGAAGACAAGCTCGACAAGTGGCATTCGGTCGGAACCGAGACCATTACGGTGCCTGCGGGCACTTTTTCGTGCGAGCACTGGACCAGCGATGAGGGGAAGGGAGACGTCTGGGCGAGCAGCAAGATTTCGCCTATGGGCCTGGTCAAGTCGATCGAGGATGGGCGCACCATGGTGCTCGTCAGAACAATTTCGGATGCAAAAAGCAAAATCACGGGAACTCCCGTAAAATTTGATCCGAAGATGATGATGCAGCAGCGGATGCAACAGCATCAGCAGCAGAACCCGTGACGCAGCGGTCTGCACAAAGCGCGGGCCATGCTGAGTGCGCGGTAAAACGAATCAAAGAGAAAGAATGAGCGAAATCCGGATGGCGCCGGCTGACCACAAACACTACGAAGCGACGGTTGTGGAGCGGCGCGACCTTTCGGAAGATTTGTGGCTGGTGAAAGTTGCGCCCGGCGGGCCCTTTCAGTTTAAGGCCGGTCAATACGCCACGCTCGGTGTGGATCATGACGGGAAGCGCATCGAGCGGGCTTACTCGATCGTGTCTTCGCCTTACGAACAGGAGTGGCTGGAATTTTTTATCGAGCTGGTTCCGCAGGGCGAACTGACGCCGCATTTGTATAAACTGCATCCTGGCGACAAATTGCTGTGTCGCAAAATTGCCAAAGGGCGATTCACGCTCGATCTGCGCAGCGGGCGCACGAATCACTTGTTGCTCGCCACGGTTACCGGACTTGCGCCGTTTGTCAGTTACGTGCGCACGCTTTATAAGGACTGGAAAGCCGGCAACTCGCCGATGCCCGGCAAACACAAACTTTTTTGTTTGCAGGGTGGCAGCCGCTCATGGGAATTCGGTTATCGCGACGAAATGGAAAAATTCGCCGCCGAAGCGCCGTGGTTCAAATATGTGACGAGTGTTAGCCGGCCGTGGGAAGACGAGTCTTGGCGCGGCGAAACCGGCCGCGTGGACGATTTGATTCGCAAATACGCCGACATTTGGGACCTGAAACCGGCAGACACCACCGGCTATTTGTGCGGGCATCCAAGCATGGTGGAAAACGGGCGCGGGATTTTGCAGCGCGCCGGATGGAAAAAGGATCAAATGTTTGAAGAGGTTTACTTCCAACCCGCCAAAGAGGAATGAAGGAATTGGGTTACGAAGCGGGCTGCCGCGTTGCGATCTGCGCGATCACGTCTTCGACCATAGCGAGCGGAACGGTAACGTGGACGGTTTCTTCGGGGCCGGTAACGTCGACCTGAATTTTTGTGCCGACGGTGCTGACCTTGACGTGCTGTTCGCCGTCTTCGACTTCGACAAACGTGGTGTCGGGATACTTGCGCAGCTCCTTTGCGGCGATGCGCGCGAGTGGAGCCCATTCGTTGGCGTGGTCGCTGGCCTCGCGCAGCTTGCTGTCGGGCACGAAGTGCA
>DASSYL010000368.1:0-2182 GCA_035703315.1 Candidatus Acidiferrum sp.
ATCGCGCGGCGGCTCACCACCACGTTGCCGCGGCGGCGGTTCAGCTTGGTGATGCGCACTTGCACATCCTGGCCAAGCAAGCCGTCGAGATTCGGCGTCGGCCGCAGGTCATACTGCGATCCCGGCAGGAACGAGCGCACTCCAACATCCACCACCACTCCGCCCTTGATGCGGTCCACGACTTTGCCGGTCAACGTGGTCTTGTTCTTGTACGCTTCGTCCAGCTTCTCCCAAGTGCGGCGCCGCAGCACTTTCTGGTACGACACGATGGCATAGCCGTCTTTGTGCTCGCCGGTACGCTGCACTTCAATCGTCGCGTTGGGATCGGGCCGCGGGATTTCCGTCTCGGAGAATTCCGCCGCCGGAATCAAACCCTCGGTCTTCTGACCGAGGTCCACTACCACGCCGTGCTCGGTGTAAGCCACGACTTTCACTTCCAGAATTTCGTTTTGTGCCTGCGCCTCGTGCTGCTCGTCATACTGGTCGAGCAACTTGTTCATCTCTTCGGAGCTGGCCGCTTCCTCGGCAGCCGCGGTCGCTTCGGCGTCGGTCGCCGACTGCGCCGCATGAGCCTCGGCTTGAGCGTGAGCTTCGGACGCGGTCGCCGGAGCCGCGGCAGGTGCTTCCGTGGCGTTGGCAGGCTTTGCATCTTCCTCAGTTCTCTGCGATGGTGTTTCGTGAACGGCTTGCTGCTGCTCGGTCGGATTCGCTGCTGCTTCGGACTGTGCTTCGTGGGCAGGCGCTGCGGCGGCTGCGGTCACGGGGTTATCATGGTCGGAAAACATGTTTAGCGGCCTCCGGGAGATTTCTCCCAAGTTTTAGATTTCTGGTCTCTCTGTACCGGACCCCTGAACTGACAATGTTCCGGGCGCAGTCGAGCCAGCGTGTTCGAGCGACTTCCTTGCGAACTCCCTGTTTGGGGGCAATGCAAGGCGCTGGACGCGATGGGGAAGGAAGGCGTTCCGGCCACCCCTGACCGAATCGCGAACCAGCTAATACGGGTCTTAGAACTCGTCTATAACCCTAACCGACAAAAAAAAACCGACAAAAAGTAATGACCCTGCGGGATCACCATACTGATAGATGCTGCAGGCGTGGCAAACGCTGCAACCCAGCAAGAATACGCGGCAAAACGCACATGTGTCAACGAAACGAATATTTAGAAAAGGGCCAACCGAACATCAAATTCTTGCGGCCTGATGCGCCTGATTTCGGTATGATCTCTGTCGGGCGAATTGTATTGAACCAGTGCTGCCAGTTGTCGTAAGGAAATCTTCAGTCTCCCCGCGTCGCTTTGAGAGAAACCCGTGCCCCCAACCTATTACGAGATTCTGGGAGTTTCGCAGCGTGCAACGGGCGACGAAATCGAAGCCGCGTTTAAGAGCAAGGCTAGCGAAGTTCACCCCGATCGCGTTTCTCCGGCCAATCCTTATCTAAAAAACGTCGCCGCCGAGGCGTTCAAGAGCTTGTCCGAGGCCAAGGCCGTATTGCTTGACGCCAGCAAGCGGCAAAGATATGACGCGGAACTCGCTTACTCGCGCGGCTCCTCCGCCAGACCGCCTGCGGGCGCCAGTCCTGCCGCAACCGCCCCTAAAGCCTCTGCTTCGACTGCTCCCGCCCCGGCTGCTACTCGGCGGCCGCCGCACCCATTTTTGTGGCTGGTGAATACAACCGGTGGACTCATTGCCTTGGGCATCGCTTGCGCGACGCTGCTCTTGGCTGGCGGCATCATGCTGTACCGGACCGGGCTTGCTCAAACTCCGGCTCCGGCTCAAATGACTCCCGATCCGCCGGAGAATCAGTCTTCTCAAACGAAAAAGGAATCGCCCGCGACCACTAGCGCTCATCCTAAGAACCGCGAACCTCGTCCGGCGTCCCCTGGTTCCAGGGCCGGCAAATCGCGAACGATTGTTTTGTGGAGAGCTACCGAACCGCCCGATCTCTCCGCGTTAAGTTCGTCTGACCGACAGGCCATCGAATCGGCCTGTTCTTACGCGAAGCTCATGGAAAGTCCGGAGATTTACAACGGTTGTTTAGCGAAAGAAAAGACCCTGCGCAGCCGCAACGAAAGCGACAAAAAGTAGGCCCATAGCAGTTTCGCGACGGTCCCGGCAGCCCGGGTCAAAGTGCAGTTGGCCTCGCGACCATTTGCATCCGCGTCCCCGATTTTCTGAAATTTCTG
>DASSYL010000498.1:0-7512 GCA_035703315.1 Candidatus Acidiferrum sp.
ATGCAGTTGTATTTCTCGGCCAGGTCGCAGAGTTCCGGCAGAGGTGCGATGTCGCCGTCCATGGAAAACACCCCGTCGGTAATGATCAATTTCTTGCCGGGGAAATCGGAGTGCTCTTGCAGGATGCGCTCGCAATCCTTCACATCCTTGTGCTTGAAAACTTTGATGGTCGCGCGAGACAAGCGGGCGCCGTCAATGATGGAAGCGTGATTCAATTCATCGGAAACAATCAGGTCTTCCTTGCCCAGCACCGCCGACACCGTGCCCGCATTGGCAGTGAATCCCGACTGGAAAACCACGCACGCTTCCACGTTCTTGAATTTCGCGATCTGCTCTTCCAATTGCATGTGCAGTTGCATGGTACCGGCGATGGTACGCACCGCGCCGGCGCCGGCGCCGAGCGTTTTCGCTGCCTGAATGGATGCTTTCCGCAAATCCTTGTGCGTCGTCAATCCCAGATAATTATTGGAAGCAAGATTGATCACTTCCTTGCCGTCGAAAATGCAGACGGGTTTCTGTTCGCCTTCCAGTACGCGCAATTTCGGCGCGACCCCTTTGTCGCGCAGCTCCTTCAACTGCTCGCTCACGTACTGCAACGGATTCTGCCGGGTGGTTTGCACAGCAGACTCGGACATATGGTGGCTCCTTTGCCTGAACTCTTTTCAACCGAGCTCTTTTGACTGAACTCCAGGGGCGGGCAGCGGCGGGGCAGGAATTCATTCTGCCTGTTCCCGCGCTCGCCAGCAAATGAAGTTTTGCTTTTTCTGCGAAATTATTGCGGCATGCCGTTTGGATACAAAAGAATTTTTCCCGCCAGGCCGCCCTGCAATTTGGCGAAAGCATCTTCAAATTGTTCGAGCTTTACGCGTTCGCCGAACAGCGGCTCCAAATTCAACCGTCCCGCCTTCAGCAGCGCCGTCATCTGCACCCACGTTTCGTACATGCGCCGCCCGTAAATCCCCTGTACCGTCGCGCCCTTGAAAATCACATCGTTGACCAAATCCAGCGGGACGCTTTCGGTCGGAATCCCCAGCAGTGAAGCGCGGCCGCCGGCTCGCAACGCCTTAAATCCTTGCTGAATCGCCGTCGGGTTGCCGCTCATCTCGAGCAGCACATCCACACCGGTCTTGTTGGTCTCACTCAGGATTCTTGCAAGAGCGTCTTCCGCGAGCGGATTGATCACCACATCCGCGCCCATCTTTTTCGCCATGCCGCGGCGGTGTTCGTTTGTCTCCGTCGCAAACACCGTCGAGCTTCCGCATGCTTTCGCCACCGCGATCGCCATCAATCCAATTGGCCCGCAGCCCGTCACCAAAACAGTCTGTCCCGCGATTGTTCCCGCCAACACGGTATGTACCGCATTGCCGAGCGGATCGAGAATGGCGCCGTAGCGTTCGGGAATCGCCGGATCCAGCTTGATGATGTTCGAGGCCGGAATTTTCACGAGTTCGGCGAACGCGCCGTCCTGATCAATGCCGATGATTTTCACGTTGGGGCAGATGTGCGCTTCGCCGACCCGGCATTGGTGACAATGCCCGCAGTTTACGTGCATTTCCGCGCTGACGAAGTCGCCCGCTTTCAGGGCTTCTACCTCGCCGCCGGCTTTTTCCACCACTCCGCAAAATTCGTGGCCCAGAGTTACCGGCGGCTTGATGCGCCCCTGAGACCAGCGATCCCAGCCATAAATGTGCAAATCGGTGCCGCAGATAGACGCGGCATTGACGCGCACCAATACGTCGGTCGAGCCAATGGCCGGCACCGTTGCCGTCTCCAGCGAAAGCCCTCGCGCCGCCCGCATTTTCCGCAACGCTCTCATTCAGTCGCTAACCTTTGCTGTAAACATTAATGAAAAATCCCAATTCGATGCTAGCACACGACTTCCTCGCCCGCGTGCCGATGCGTTTGCGCCTATTCGTCATTCTTCCTCTATCTTGCTGCGATGGCTGACACTTGTCATACAGGCGTAAGAGCTGCCAGAAGCAGTATTAGGGCGGTCACAAAAGGGGCGGCGGTGTGACGCTAGACGTCGCAGAGGTCGGCGGCTTCGCGCAGAGAAGTGAGCGGATCGCGAGCCGGCACAAATTCGTGCGCTACGTAGCCCTTGTAGCCGCTGGCCACGATACCGCGCATCACGCCGTCCCACTGCACTTCCTGTGTGCCGTCGAGTTCATGCCGGCCGGGCACGCCGCCGGTATGGAAATGCCCCATCCATTGGATATTTTTCTGAATGGTGCGGACCAAATCGCCTTCCATAATTTGCATGTGGTAGATGTCGTAGAGCAATTTGACGCGAGGCGAGTTCACGGCCGACACGACTTCGATGCCCCAGGCACTGTGATCGCACATGTAATCGTGATGGTCCACTTTGCTGTTCAGCAGTTCCAGACAAATGTTGACGCCATTGTCCTCGGCGATTTTCTTCAGCTTGTTCAGTCCGGCGATCGAGTTTTTCGCGCCTTCGGCGTCAGACATGCCGTCACGATTGCCGGAAAAAGTGATGACGTTGGGCACGCCGGCTTTGGCGGCGAGCGGAATGTTTTTGCGAAAGGCTTCTTCGATCGCGGCATGATTTTCCACGCGGTTCAAGGCTTTGGGGATGGTGCCGCCTCCGGCGTAACCCATGCTGCAGATCAAGCCGTATTTGCGCGGCACTTCCCATTCGGAGACTTCGAGTAAGTCCACGGCCTGGAGGCCGATGTGCGCGGAGTATTCGCAGAGCTGTTCGAGAGGAATCTTCTGATAACACCAGCGAGAGACGGATTGCTTGATGTTGCCCTTGCGCGCAACAGGTTTGTCGGACTGCGGCCAAGCGGCGGATGGAAGGGCGGCCATGGTGGCTCCCGAAAGAGCGGTTTTCAGAACGTCACGACGCGATAAATTGGACATGATCGGCTCCCGAAAGTGTACCGGAGAAGGTGTTTCCGGTTTACGCGGGGGCTGATGATAGCACACACATCGCGTTGGGCCACGCAGTGGTGGCCCAAGCGAGCGAGCCGTTTATCCGACTTGCCGAAACGGAGACTACTTCGCCGGCATAAGGTCGAATTTCCCTGAGCCTTCCTCATAGAAGACCGCGCCTTCGGCCTTGTCGCCGCCGCTCCAGTGTTTGTGGCCGCCGGGGACGAAGAGATACTCGCCTGGGCCGACACGCTTCTCGCCTGCCTCATCCTTATACAGATAGGCGCCTTTGATGACCACTATGGAAACGTCGTTGGTGTGCGTATGCATGCCAGCATCGTATCCGGGATCGAACTTGGTGAATGTTCCGTGAGCCCCTTTATCCGCGTCGCCCCAAACCGCCGCCATGGAAACGCCCTTCATCTGCGACGGTTTGTAGTTGGCTTGCGCCGAAGATGCATAGACGACGTTCTTGCTTTTCTGGGCCTGCACAGCAGTTACTAGGGCTAGAGCGGCAATCAAAGCCGTAACGGCCGACACCACCAATAATTTTTTCATCTTTCTCTCCGTGTAATTCCAGGTAGGACTTTCGTTTTCGACTGCCCGGGTTGGGAGAGTTATACACCAATGCACCGATCCTAGGGTGAGGAATTGCTCCCAACCCTTTTTCACAATGCTCCGAGACTATGGGAACATGGACGCGCTAAGGAGACTGAATCCGAGCAGCGGAGGAAAGGAAAGTAATGCAATATCCGCAGTTTACATCGAGCGGCCAAGTGGCGTTGGTGACCGGAGCGGCGCGAGGTTTGGGACGCGCTATTGCGTTGGCATTGGCGCATGCAGGGGCGGACATGGCATTGGGCCTGCGCGACGTTAGATCCGACGCGGGATTGGCCGCGGAGATTACCAAGATGGGGAGAAAGGCGCTGCCGCTGCAGATGGACATGCGCGAGATGGAACAGATTTTTGCCGCGGTGAAGAAAACAGCGAAGGAGTTCGGACGAATCGACATCCTGGTGAACAACGCCGGGATCGCGCCGGAAAATCCGGCTGAAGAGGTACGCGAAGAAGACTATGACGCGACGGTGGCCATAAACCTGAAGGGGACATTTTTTGCCAGCCAAGCGGCGGGACGAATCATGATCCGACAGAAAAGCGGAAAGATTATCAACATGAGCTCGCAGGCCGGATTTGCGGCGCTCCCCACGGAATCGATTTATTGCATGACCAAAGCGGGAATCGCGCACTTGACGAAATGCCTGGCGGTGGAATGGGGCAAGCATGGGATAACCGTGAACGCAGTAGCGCCGACATTCATCCATACACCGGGGACAGAAAGCGTATTGGCGGATGCGGCGTTCCGCGCGGACACGGTGGAACGGATCGCGGCACTGCATCGAATCGGTGAACCGATGGAAGTTGCCGGTGCGGTGGTGTTCCTGGCTTCGCCGGCGGCATCGTTGATTACCGGAGAGACGATATTGATCGATGGCGGGTGGACGGCGCGGTAGGTATAGGCCGAGCCTACGGAGTGGCCAGGAAAGCCGCGCCTGTCGACGCCATCCGTAGCTTTTCCGTTTTACCTTTCCGTTTGCCGGTTCAGGAGTCAGTCAGCGCCAGCAGCGAACGTATGCTGGTGACTTTTTGTCAGGTCTGTTGAGTTACTCAGAAGTTGCCCGCCTTCTAGGAATCTTCCCAAAGTCAGTCTTTACCTACGAGAGGACTACCCCGGCCAAGGTTTCGGTGGGTGTTGTGGACCTGAATCGCTGGCTGACGGGTTCGCTGATGGCGGCGACGCAGAGGGCGGCGAGGAGACCAGTGAAGACGTCCATGGTGTAGTGGGCGCGCAGGACAACCACGACGGTGATTTCGAACAGGGCCATCAGAATCGCGCAAGCCGTAAGCCAATTTTTGTGGAAGCGGGCCAGTTCGGTGGCGCCGAAGACGGCGATGGCGGTGTGGCCGCTGAAGAAAAAATCATTGGATACGCTGTAGGTCACGAGCAGCGAGGGAAAGCCCGGGTAATGCCAGATCATGCCGGGCGGAGGCGGCAGCGCGCAGAGCGCCTGCATAATTTGGCGCAGGACGAGCAGCATGGCGAGGCCGAGGAACGGTCGGAGTTTTCCGGCGAACACCCAGGAGCCGAGCAGGAATAATCCCAGCGCGTCGATTCCCGCGGAGCTGGCGATAAGCAACGCGTCAGCCGTGCCCGGAGAGTTCGCGAGGTAATCGTGCAGCGAAGCAGTAAGGCGGTGGAGACCGTCGCCGATGGCTTCGCCTCCGCCGGCGCGCGCACCGAGCAGCCCCTGCGTCCAGAACCATACAGCTAGCGCAGCGACCGTGACGAGAGTGCGCAGTGCGAGCGGCCTCCATCGCGCGGAAGGCGCGACGGTGCGCACCAGTTCGGGCGCGATTTCAGGCGAGCTCATTGCCAAGTTCCTTCACGCGCCGCAGGTCGAGTTTGCCCGTGCCGAGATATGGCATGGTTTCGATTTTGCGAAACTGATCGGGCCGCGGCTTCCACAGAGCGGGCAAATCAGTTTCGCCAAGCTTGGTTAGAACTTCTTTCAGCGCTTCGTCAGCGAGCGTGTGCAAGATGATGAGTCGTTCGCCCTTTTTTTCGTCAGGCACAGCAGTGACGACAAAGACCTGTTCTGGCGCTGCGGCCAGCTCCTGCAATTTGTCCTCGACCTTGATGTGCGGCACCATTTCGCCGCCGATCTTGCTGAAGCGGCTCATACGATCGGTGATGCGGACAAAGCCGTCTTCATCAATGGTGGCGATGTCGCCGGTGTTGTACCAGCCGTCGCGCAGCACTTCGGAAGTTTTTTCAGGCTTGTTCAGGTAGCCCTGCATGACGTTGGGGCCGCGCACCAGAAGCAAGCCGGCTTGATTAACGGGCCGGACCGATTGCGTTTCGGGATCAACGGTGCGCAGCACGATTCCAGGCAGCGGATGGCCGATGCTCCCGCGTTTGGCGCCGACCTGGCGGAAGAATGCGGCGCGAAAATCCATGGTATTGACGGCGACGACGGGCGAACATTCCGTGCAGCCATAACCTTCGAGCGGGCGTATGCCGAATTGGTCCTCGAAGGCTTCGGAAACTTGCGCGGGCAATTTTTCCGCACCGGCGATGACGTAGCGCAGGCTGCCAAAATCCTCGGGAGCGCAGCGTTTGGTGTAAGCGCGGAGGAATGTCGGCGTGGCTAGCAGCAGCGTGATGCGATATTTCGCGACCAGCGCACCGATGGTGCGTGAATCCAGCGGGTTCGGATGGTACACGGCGCCGATGCCGACGGCGGTGGTGAGGCAGAGCGTGCCGGTAAATCCGAACGAATGGAAAAAAGGAAGGATGCCGAGAATGCGGTCGTCATGATGCAGCATGAAGACCTGGTTGAGCTGTTCGACGTTGGACGCAACGTTGAAATGCGTGAGCAGGACGCCTTTGGGATCGCCCGTGGAACCGCTGGAAAAAATAATGGTAGCGAGATCGTCGAGCGTCGGTTTCTGGGCGGCTCCGGCCAGTTTCTCTATGGTCCGGGCGGGAAAGAATAGCGCCGCGAAGAGTGAAATGATTTTTTCGCCAAGGCCGGGCTTTTCGGCGAGATCCTCGAGGTGTATCGCTTTGCCCGGCGGCTGGACTTTGATTTTCTCCAAAAAAGCGCGTGAGGTGATGGTCGTCGTGAGGCCGCTTTGCTGCGCGCAGGAATCCACGACCGTTTGCGACGCCGTGTAGTTCAAATTGACCGGCACTTTGCCGGCGAACATGGCGGCGAGATTGACGAGTGCGCCGCCGATAGAAGGAGGCAAGAGAACGCCGACGGTTTTTTGTCCTTGCCAGACCGGGCGCAGGCGCCGCGCCAGAAAAATAGTTTTGGCGAGCGCTGAGAAAAAACTGAGCCTCTCCGTGCGAAAATCCGCCATGGCGAAGCGAAACGGATGATGCCGCGCGGTCTCGACGAAAGAGCGCGGAATGGTTTTCATCAGTGGCTTGCGGCGGGCGAAAGCGTCGGCGCCAAGTTCGAGCACAGATTGGCGCGCATCGGTGGCGGTAACCGTCGGCGGCATGGGTTCACCGAAGGTGACGCGGACGGGATAAGGGATCTTGCGCGGCCACTTCCAGAAAAATTTGCCGCCCGAAAAACTGAAAATCGAGCCCCAGATGCCGTCAATATGAACGGGGATGACCGGAACGTCGACACCTTTCAAAATGCGTTCCATGCCGCGGCGGAACGGCATCATCTGGCCGATACGGGTCATCTGACCTTCAGGGAAAATGCAAACCAGTTCACCGTTTTGCAGGGCGCGCGTAGCTTCGCGCAACGAGTGAATCATTTCGCGCGGTCCCTGGTTCGATGCGATGGGAATGACGCCGAGAGTTTTGGCGAACGGTTTCACCATTGGATGTTCGTAGGAATCCTTGAACATCATGAAGCGCACGGGGCGATCGATGGCGGCGATGACCAGCGCGGCATCGGCCATGGACGCGTGATTGGGAACCAGCAAAGCGCCGCCGCGCGCCGGGACTTTTTCCGCGCCGACGATGTCCATGCGATAAAGCGTGTGCGTGGCAAACCAGAGCAGCAAGCGCAAAAGAGAATCGGGCAGCAGCCA
>DASSYL010000148.1:0-3942 GCA_035703315.1 Candidatus Acidiferrum sp.
GTAACAAACGGAGTTGACTTGGTCTTAGAGCGGTCGCACGAAGCGCACTGAGCGTATGCAATGCATGGAAGGTATGAAACAGAGAACTTCGCATACGTCGTGGGAATCGTGAGCACTAAATCGGAATCCACACGTTGAGAAAGAACGTTTAACAGCTTATATAAACGAATCGGTAATGGGCGAATGGAAGACAGCACTCAGTATCCGGGTCCGCCGGTCGCTAAAAGACGACCTCCAGAAAATCGCTGACCGCGAATACCGAAAGCTCGGGAATCTCGGCGAGCTGCTGATGGAGTGGTCGTACGAGCAACTGGTCGCGGCCGGTTCCACGGAAAGGCTCTTGAAATGCAAAGCGGCGCTGCGCGGGCGCGGCCGCCGCGATCGAGGAAAGGCGGCCACGAGTCCTTCAGTTTAGCGAAGAGAATACATTTCGGCGGTCGCTGAAGAACTGGAATTTTGGATTATGGGAAAGCGCACAGAAAGAGTAACCAGCGGTGAGTGGTTCGAGGCTAGGAGACTCGTCGAAGCGGGGTGGTCAGCACGCTCGCGGGGGCTGCGTGCTTTATATATAGGAGGGGTGGCTGATGTCTAGCTCCTTCCCAGCCGCCCGGTTTCCCGCCCTCCCGCTTTCAAAGGAGAAAGCGGCTGATACACCTATATATAAGGATACGGCCCCGCCGAGCGCCGAACCCTCCGACGAGGCCCTGATCGCCCGTATCCGGGCAAACGACGTTGAAGCCCTGGGCATCCTGTTCGACCGCTATGCCCGCCTGGTGTGGTCCATCGCTCGGCGGATTCTGCGGAATAAAGAAGAAGCGGACGACCTCTTGCAGGACGTATTTCTGTTCGTCCGCCGCACGGCGGCTTCGTTTGATACATCCAAAGGGACGCTGCGCGGCATGATGGTGCACGCGACCTATCAACACGCCTTTACCCGCCGCCGGTACCTCATCCGGCGGAACTTCTATTCCACAGCAAATGGCGAGCACGATCTTCTCGAACAAATGCGCGCCCCGGCCAAACCGTTTTACGACAACGGCTTGGAAGCGCATCTCGGCAGAGAAGGGCTGAAGAGGGTCTTTGCCGAACTCTCGGAAGAGCAGCGCGAAACGTTGCGGCTGACGTTTGTTGAGGGGTACTCTCTTGAAGAGATTGCCGAACGGCTCGGCCAGTCCTATGGCAACGTGCGGCACCACTACTACCGGGGCCTGGAGAAACTGCGAAGGCAGTTCCGCGCGGTGTCCGGAATTCCGGACGGAAAAAGAAGGGAGTAGAGGCGGAACGGTAAGGGTGATAGCGTACGGGACCAGAACAGGTCCGTCTGGATGTTGGACCTTATCCGCAGAGCAGCGAGCCCCCTAGAGAATTTCGGCCAAGACGAGTCACGTGGAATTCGAAGCGCCATGACAGACGAAAAGGGAAGCCGCGACGAGGCAGCGCGCCCAAGCGGACGGAGCCATGAAGAATTCCGCGAACTGTGTGCTCTCGCCGCAAGTGACAACCTCGGCGAAGCCGAACAGAAGGAACTTGAGGAGCACCTCGGCACATGCGCCGAATGCCGCGAAGCGGTGAAAGAGTTTCAGTCGGTCGTCGATCACGTCATTCCACGAGCGGCGGAGGAACTCGGCGGCCAACCGGGACTGGATCCCAACTTTCGCCAGGAGGATGCGTCGGCTTCGTTTCGCAAGCGCCTCTCCGAAGAGAAAGAAAGGGAACGACCAAACGCGGAAAGTGACGGCTGGCTGTCGCCACTGGTCGTGCGCCGCAGCCGGAACTTTCGCCGCCAATTCACCCAGTATCATCTGTGGGTACCCATGGCTGTGACCGCGTTGCTGTGCATCGCGCTCGGAACGGTCACGTTCCGCATCGGAAAGAACACGGGCTTTGAGCTGGCACGCCTCGAAGAACGGAACAGTCCCACCCAGGCTGCCGCCACAGAAGCGCCTAGCACTGTGCACGCGAGTCCGCCGCCGAGCGAAGAAGAACTCGCAGCCCGGGACGTAGCTTTGACGGAGCTACGCCGCGAAATCGCCCAAAAAAGCGCGGAATTGGCGAAACTCAAGGCCCAGCAAACGCAACAGCAAACGATTCTCGAAGCGAGCGCCGAGGACGAGAAACGTCTGAAACAGGTGAGCGCGGAGCGGGACCGACTGCTTTTGCAAGTCTCCGCCGACGAAGAGACTCTGCATGCGGCCGAAGCCCGGCTCGAGAAGCTGGAGCGTGAACGGTCGGAATTCGTGATTCACACGGCGAGCCTGGAGACGAAAAACAATGAGCTGTCGGCGTCGCTCGCCGAGGAGCAGCGGCTCACAGCGGAGCAGCAAGCGCTTCTCGCCAAGGATCGCGACATCCGCGAGCTCGTGGGCGCCCGGAATCTCTATATAACGGAAGTCCACGACATGGTGCGCACTGGCGAAACGCAAAAGGCTTTCGGGCGTGTGTTCTATACGCGCGGGAAGTCGCTGATCTTTTACGCTTACGACTTGAATGACGCCCCGGGAGCAAAGGAAGCGAGCACCTTCCAAGCCTGGGGCCGGCGCGGCCCCGACTGGTCGCAGGCATTCAAGCTCGGAGTATTTTACGAAGACAGCGTCTCGAACCAGCGCTGGGTGCTGAAGACGACGGACAGGAAGACGCTAGACGAGATCGATGCGGTCTTCATCACCGTCGAACCGAACGGCGGAAGCGAAAAGCCCACCGGAAAGCCGCTCCTTTTTGCGTACTTCAAGGTCCCTCCAAATCATCCTTAACCAACCATTCCTAATATTAAGGATACGGTTGGAAGTCGATTTTCCTTCTGGAGTGTCCGCAATTCCGGACGCTTTCTGAACGCTCTTCGAACGAGCCCCATCGCGACACGATAATTTCAGGTCCCGCGAAGCGAGTGCCGTCGTGTCTCGATTCTCGAATTCGTTTGATACCGAGCGGTACAAAAAGGCCCTTTCGTTTGTAGGCACGAACAAGAGTGCCCGTGTCTACGGCGCTAGGAGAGCCCCTGTGCGTGTCGTCCTGAAATTGTTTCTTCCACTCTTTTTCTTTTGCTGTGGCGTCGGCCTGGCGCAATCGCCGAGCGCGTCCATCCGCGGCATCGTGCTCGACCCGGACGCCCGGGCGGTCGCCGGCGCTGAGATTATTGTGGTGAACGACACGACGCGCGTGCAGTACATTTCGCACACGAACGAGGAAGGGATTTATCTCGTGGCCGACCTGCCGCCCGGCCCCTATCGCATTCAGGTTTCGAAGACGGGTTTTCAGACCATCATCAAGCCGGACCTGATCTTGAACGTCCAGGATGTTGCTTCTCTTAATTTCAATCTGTCCATTGGCGCGGAGTCCGTCTCCGTCACGGTTGAAGGCGGTGCGCCCATGATCAACACGACCGACGGCGCCGTGAGCACGGTAGTGGACAGGCAATTTGCCGAAAATCTCCCCATGAACGGGCGGAGTTTTCAGACTCTCATCTACCTGACACCTGGAGTGGTGGCTACGCCCAGCAACTCGGGCGACAGTGGTCAATTCAGCGTGAACGGGCAGCGGGCGGACGCAAACTACTGGATGGTCGATGGCGTGGGCGCAAATATCGGCATCGGAGCTACGCAACAGGGCGGGGGAAATGGCCTCGGCGGGGCGCTCGGGTCGTTCAGCGCGTTGGGCGGAACCAACAGCCTGGTCTCGGTGGACGCTCTGCAGGAATTTCGAATCGAGACGTCGACGTTTGCGCCGGAGTTCGGTCGCACTCCCGGCGGCCAGGTCTCGATTGTCACGCGCTCCGGCACGAACGATTTTCATGGAACGGTCTTTGACTACCTGCGCAACGACGTACTGGACGCAAACAATTGGTTTGCAAACAGTGTGGGCGCCGCGAAGCCGAGGGAGCGACAGAACGATTTTGGCGGCACGTTCAACGGACCGGTCTTGAAGAATCGGGCTTTCTTCTTCTTT
>DASSYL010000388.1:0-10991 GCA_035703315.1 Candidatus Acidiferrum sp.
GGCCGGCCAGTGCTGGTCGTAGTTCATGATGACTACGGCGTCGCACTGCTTACCGTAAAAAGCGTAGTCGAAAGTATCGTCCTGCGCGGGCAGGGAAATCATCAGCTTCAGACCAACGGCGTGCAGTGCGGGAGCGAGTTCGCCGATAAATTCCTGCAAATGCCTTTCAGTTTTTTGCGGGACTTCTTCGAAGTCCACGACGACACCGGCTTCGCGCGCTTGAATGGCGAATTGCACGGCGTTGCGGACCAGATTGGAGCGCGCGGCAGGGCTGGCGAGCATTTGTGCCAGTTCCGCCACCTTCCAATTCTGGCCGTCATAGTTGCTGAGCATGCCCATGACGGGGAGTTCCACGTTGGCCGCGCGCATCCACTGATGAAGCTTGTCGTCGCGAATGATGGCCAGAGCTTCTTCGGGCGACACTTTTACTGTGCGGTAGCGCTCGAAGTCGACAACGGTGAGGCCGCCGTCGGGTGTGACGGCCCGCAGCTCTTCCGGGATCACGAGGTCGAGATCTTTGTAGTGTTTTCTGAGCGTGGCCAGGCTGTTGGCGTCGTAGCTGACGTAGAACGCAGCGCGTATCGGATCGTAGTTTGCGGGGACGGGCTTGCCGAGGTTGGCAATGCGGCGGTGCCGGCCTTCGCGGGTGGGAATGAGCTTGCCATTTTTAGTCTTGTTTTTAAGGGCGCGGTAATAGTTGGAGCGGGAATCAGGTATTAGCGCGGCGGGAAGTTCAACGCTGGCGGCAATGTTGAAAAAGAAATAGACCAGCAGGAGCGTCAGCAAAGCTCCGCTGACTTCCATTACACGGCGTGTAAGGCGCCAGCGCACGCGCTGCGCGTCATAAAATATGGGACTTCGTTCCTTCATGCGTTGCGTAAGACAACTCAGGCAGACAACAGGCCCGTCTTCCGTCCGTTTTTCTGCCCGCCAGGTTTGGGTACATCTATTGTAAGATGCGAACAAGCTATGAAGCGAGTTTTCTCGCATCCCCTGACCGCACTGATTACCGGATTTTTCCTTAGATTGTTCTTTTTGTTGCGTTTGCCGAGCTCCGCGGGCGACACCGCACTTTACGAAACGCTGGCGCTAAATTGGCTCAAGCAGAGCGTCTACGGTATGCCGGTGGGCGGCGTGCCGACGCCGGTGGACATCCGCATGCCGGGCTATCCGGTGTACCTGGCGCTGGTAGAGGCGTTTACCAACCTGAGCGGAGAACCAGCGCGTTTTTGGGTCATGCTCGGGCAAGTGTTTCTGGATCTGGCTTGCTGCGTCTTCATTGCCGAGCTGGCGTCGCGGTGTTCGGGCCGCAATGAAAATACTGGTAAGGTCTACATGGTTGCCCTGTGGCTGGCGGCTTTGTGTCCGTTTACGGCGAATTACACTGCGGTTCCGCTGACCGAGACGTTCACGATTTTTTGGACCGCGATCGCGCTGGCCACCCTGGTGCCGATGGTGAATCCCGAACAGGCTGCCGGCGGGTTGTTTCAATGGGGCAGATTTCCGCGGCGCTCGGAATTTCTCAAGAACGCATTTCTGTCGGGGATCTGCGTGGGCTTTGCGACGCTCTTCCGGCCGGAGTCGCCGCTGCTGCTGATTTCCTGTCTGCCTGTGGTTCTATGGATGACGTTTTTCCGCGACCAATTTGGGCGCGGCGTACGAGCGGCTGCGCTTGCGTGCGTTGCGTGTCTTTCGGTTCTGCTGCCGTGGACGATCCGAAATGCGATCTCTCTGCATGAGTTTCAGCCTTTGACGCCGCGTTACACCACGCTGCCTGGCGAGCGCGCTCCGGTCGGCTTCATGAGCTGGGAAAAAACCTGGCTGTACCGCTTTCGCGAAGTTTTTCTGGTTTCGTGGAAGATGAATGATGAAGCTATCCAGATTGACGACATTCCGGCGCGCGCGTTCGATTCACCGGAAGAACGCCAGCATGTGGCGGCGATTTTGGAGCAGTACAATCAGGACTCGAGTTTGACGCCCGAGCAGGACGCGCAATTTGCGTTCATCGCGCAAGCCCGCACCGACCGGCATCCGCTGCGGACGTATCTTTGGGTGCCCCTCGAGCGTGTGGTCACGCTGTGGTTCACGCCCCGCATCGAGCAACTGCCCGTTTCGGGCTCGATCTTTCCCTTGGTTCATACCTGGCATGCGGATCGGATGGATATGTCGGTCACGCTGTCGCTGTTTTTCATCAATTTGTTTTACGTCGCGTGTGCTCTGTGGGGCGCAGTACGATTGTGGCGTCTTGCGCCGGAAGCGCGCGCCGCGGTAGCGCTGCTGGCATTGTTTGTTCTGGTCCGCACGGCGTTTCTCACTACGGTGGAAACGCCGGAGCCGCGCTACGTCCTAGTGTGCTTCCCGGCGGTGATTGCGCTGGCCGCGCATGGGCTAACGCCGCGCAAATCCGCGCAAGCCTAAAGTAGCCGCAGGCTTTTCGCCGCGCTATTCCTCCGGCGGCTCCGGATGAATCGTCACCCGATAGACCTGGGGAAATTTTTCTTTTACGCGATCTTCCAGAGCCGCAGTGACGTCGTGTATTTGCGTAATCGGCAGTTCGCTGCGCATTGCGCAATGGCAAGACGCGAGAATGTGGTGCTCCACTTGCCGCACCCGCACGTTGTGTGCGTTCAGCAACTCGTAAAACTCCGCCGACAGCTCGTGTAGAAAAGCCTCGATGGCCCGGCCGAGGTCGCGCAAGTCGCCGGCGCTCTCTTCGGTCAAGCTGATGGCCGTACCGAGCGGCTCGATGTGGATGTTGACTTCGGTCGGCTCGGTGCGTAAATGGAGAATGGCCTCCTCGAGTTGCGTTGCCTGCGCGTGCGCGTCTTTCAGGCTGAGATGCGGGTCCACTTCGAGGTGCAATTCGACGAATAGCTGCC
Source organism: Candidatus Acidiferrum sp. (assembly GCA_035703315.1). Lineage (GTDB taxonomy): Bacteria > Acidobacteriota > Terriglobia > Acidiferrales > UBA7541 > Acidiferrum. Next base: position 2,880 of record DASSYL010000388.1, read on the forward strand.
CCTTGTTCTGTTGAGCCGATAGATCGTGGATAGCCACTCCGATGCGCTGGGCCGCGGCGCGAATCGAATCGAAAAACGGTTCGCCTTGCGGCGCGCGCGGTTCGGCATGAACGACCACGTCGGCCGGCACGATTTCGCCTACGCGGGTTTCGATTGCGTCGCTCCATGCGTGCACCTGCTCCAGACTGGCCGTGCGAGGCACGCTCACCGTGGCATCCACAAAGTAGCGATTGCCCGCCCGGCGCAAGCGCACGCGTTCCACAGAAAGTACGCCATCCATTTTTCTTATGGCCGCGGCGATTTCTTCCTGCAGTCCTTCCGGCACGGCGTCGAGCAAAGCGTCGAGCGTGCGCTTGCCGAGCCGCGAGCCGACCCACAGGATCACTCCCGCAACGGCGAGGCCTGCGAGCGCGTCGGCATACGCCAGCCAAGGGAGGTTCCATTTTTCCCCGGCCCAAACCAGACCGATACCCGCAATGACGACGGTAGTGCTCCACACGTCGGTCGAAAAATGCAGTGCATCGGCTTCGAGCGCTTCGCTCGAATATTTTTGCGCGACGTACGAAAGTTTCCTGGCGCGCGTGATGTCGATAGCTAGCGCTCCCAGAAGCACCAGAATCGCCATCATGCTCGGCTGAATATGTACGCTGTGAAAAAACAAGCGGTCGAACGCCTCGTAGATGATGTAGAGCGCTGTGAGCAACAGCAGGCCGGTCTCGACGAAGGCTGAGAAATTTTCAAATTTGCCGTGACCATAGGGGTGGCGCTCATCGGCTGGCTGATCGGAAACGCGTAGGGACAAAAAGGTGATGATGGCCGCGACCAGATCCAATCCGGAGTGCAACGCCTCGCTCAAAACGCCAAGGCTACCGGTGCGAACCACCAAAAATGCTTTCAGCGAGACCAGCAGCAGTGCCGAGCCCACACTTAGCAGCGCCGCGTGCCGTTTTTCTGTGGTTTCGCTTAAGGGCAGGGCATCCATGGCCGCGAATAGACTACCTTAAGTTGTCTGGATGCAAGATATTCAACTAGCGAATAATGGTCATTCAGCCTGTCGGATTGCTTCTGCGAAAATTGGGCCGACCTTGTCCCGAGAATTAATGGAACTAAAACTTGAACGCAATCGCAAGCTGTGGCGCTTCGGAGAGAGACCGCATCAAAACGATCCGGGGATGGAAAGATTTTTTGCGCAAGACACCAACGACGAAGCTTTGTGGCGAGAAGTGACTCGGGTCGAAGAAACTTGTGCTTCGCGACGTTTGAGGGAACCAAGGACTACGCGAGCTTCCGCGGAGCGAACCTCATCGCGGCGGAATTCATACAATAGCGCAAGCCAGTGGGGGCGGGGCCATCGCTAAAAACATGGCCGAGATGGGCGTCGCAGAGCGTGCATTTCACCGCTCGCCGCAACATGCCCATGCTGAAGTCATCTTTTTCGCGGACATTTTCCGTCGCGATCGCTTCCCAGAAGCTGGGCCAGCCGGTGCCGGATTCAAACTTTGTTTTCGAATCGAACAGAGCCGTGCCGCAATCCGCGCAGCGGAAAATTCCGGTACGGTGCTCCTGCAGAAGCTCGCCAGTGCCAGGTATCTCCGTTCCAGCCTGGCGCGTGACCGCGTATTGCGGAGCCGTCAAGATACTCCGCCATTCCTCCGGTGTTTTGTGAACTTTGCGAAGCTGGACTTTGCCGGTTCGTTTGCCGTTGTCGTCGAACTGCACGATTTCGGCGGTGGCATTCGGATCTTCTGGCTCTTCTTTCGGCAACAGGCTGGAACTGGCGACGTGATCAAGCGCCGCGAATACACCTACCGTGACCAGCCCGGCGGCGCCAAAAATCAATCCGCGACGAGTTAGATCGTTCATAACAGAACTTGCAGTCGCCCCGTTCAGAAGCGGACGTTCGTGCGAGATAGTGTGCTGCGCAATAGGCTAGCTACTTCGCCGTCATCGCCGGCGCCGTCAAGAGCGGAGGCCGCTTCGGCTCGCCGCGAGCTCCGCGCACATCCAGTTCCTCAAAAAGCAGCGATGGCGCAACCACCGAAGCTGGCAAGCCGTTCTGCGCCGAGCCAAACGCGCCGAGTGCGGTACCCGCAAATCCGGCAACCTGTGTCTGCATGTAGTTGTACACAAACGGATCGTTGCCAATCGCCGTGACGTTGCGCAGCACGCGCGAATTCAGTCCAGTGATGCGCGCACCGCGAACGATCTCCTCGTGCCCGTCGGCGGGGTAAACCTTATAAACCAGCAAAGGCAAACGATCGCCGCTTCCCGCGCCACCGCCATAGCTGGCCAGCAATTCACTGAAATCATCCTGGTGCAGCAGGCTGATTGCCGGGTTATCCATTTCCTTTATTTCGAGGCAATACTCCTGTTTGTTGGAGCGGCAAATGTCGAGGAATCTCTTCTTTAGGTCCGCTGCCGGAACCGTTTCCGTCGCGTTGAAGAAGAGATTGCTCATCGTGGGCTTGGCGTCGTTCAAGAAAGCCGAACGTCCATGACCGTTGGACTTCAGAGCATCCGGGCCGGGCCGACGCGACATCAGCAACTCTTTCAGGACGCCACCGTCCACGGCGGTGACTTTTTGCGCGTTGACGCCTTCGTCGTCCACGCTGTATCCGCCAATCAATGGCTTGCCCTGAAATTCTTTCGCGCTGGGATCGTCAACAATCGTTACGCTGTTCGGCAGCACGCGCGAGCCGGTGCGGTTCACCCAATCGCTGCGGCCTCCAATGTTGCTCAGGAACTGCTCCATCACTGGCTGAAACGCTACAGGCGGACGAGCGCCGTTCAGCGCCGGCCCGAGCACCTGCGCCACCAGAGGAGCTGCCGCGCGCGCTTCAAACAACACCGGCCCGGTGTAATCGAGCGCCGTAGGCGAAGCACGCATGGCCATCAGCTCGCTGCCCTTTACGTTCAGCGCCTTCTTTACATCGTCCACGCTCGCCAGTTCCGCAGGCTTCGGCGCGTACGACGTATAAAAATTGTTCAACTCCATACCGTCCTTAGCCAGCGTGTTCATGCCGGCTTCCACCGCCGCGAAGCCGCGATTGGTGCGAATCTCCGTTCCTTCGCTGGTCAGCAGATATTCCGTCGCGTAAACCAGGTAATAAGTCACGCGCGATTCATTGATTTCAGGAAAAGTTCGAAGCGCCGCCGAAGCTTCCCGCGCTTCTTGCTCCCAATTGCGGTTGCTCCAGTCAGGAGTCACCAGCGGGTCGATCTTTTTCGTTGGCGTGACCTGCGAAAAATCGTCGATGTCCGATTGCCGTGCGAGGCTGGTCAGATACGCGCGTTTACGCGAGTAGGTTTCTACCGCTTCCTTGAACGCCTGGTCGGTGGCGATCCACAAGTCCTGGCGCAGCGAATCGTAGTCGCGGTCAATTCCCACCGAGCCTGTGGAGCCGATAAATCCGCGGAAACCCTCTTCGCTGATGAAGTTCGAGCTGTCTTGTTTGTAACTGCCGACGCGGGCTTCGACATCCATGATGCGGTTGCGCGAGTGGGCGCTATTCATCAGCGCGCCAAATTGCGCAACTACTTCGCGTACGTCCAGGTCCAGCAAGCGATATTCGATGTAGTACGGCCGCACCGGCTCATTCGTGCCCGGAAATTTCAATTCCAGGCGAGTCTTCGCGCGCTCCATTTCGTCGCGCATCGCTTGCAGCGTGTGGTCGTTGTCGGCGGGCGCTTGCGCGAATGAATTTGCGGCGAAACCGCACATCGTAGCCAGGAACAAAACTCCCACGCGCATCTTCATCGTGCACCTCCGGCCGGCGTTGCTTTCACGTCATGCGCGGGCGGCGGCAAAATCGGCGGAGCGTCCGTATCAGTCTGCTTTTTCTGCACTTCCAGCTCCGAAGTTAGAATCGCTGGCGAGGCAGCCGAAACCGGAACCGAACCCGACTCCGCGCCGCAATATCCGTTGAACACCTCCGGCGTATCCCCCGTCGCCACAATCTTCGTCAGCGCAGCTAGCGGAGTTCCCACAATATCCACGCCACGCACCAGCTCATCGGGCTTTCCGTCCGCGAAAACCTTATAAACGACCAGTGGCTGCACCTGGAATGCCTGCGGCTGCCCGCGTCCGGTAAACGTGAAGCCGCCCGCGATGTCGTCGATCAGCAATCCGTATGGCTTGTTCTGCTTCTTGAGCAGCTCGATCAATTGCGCGCGCAGCTGAGCATTGGTCTCCGTCTTGCTGCTCTTCACGATCAAGTTGCCTTGCCGCGAAACCGGCGTTGCGCCAAGTTGTCGCCGTCCGTGCCCGTTCGAATGCGGAAAGTCCGCCAGCGGCGACCGCGACATTTCAAAATTTTTCAGCACGCCGTGATCCACTAAAATTACTTCGTGCGAAGAAACCCCTTCGTCATCGAAGCGGTAATAGCCCAGCAAATCTTCGTTGCTCAGCTTCTTCAGTGTCGGATCATCCACAATGCTCAGGAAGTCCGGCAGGATCGGTTCGCCCACTTTTTTCGCGAAGGTCTGCCCTTCGGAAATGTCTTTCTGGCGGTGGCCTTCCGCGCGGTGGCCAAACACTTCGTGAAAGAAAACTGCTGCGGCCCGTCCGGTGAGTAGCGCGGGTCCAACGCTGGGCTCGTTCAACGATGCCTTCACCAGGCCTTCCATCTCTTTTCGCAAAGTGGCGCTCGCGGCTTGCACGTCCTTATCACTCGGCGCTTCCTTCGGATCCACCCAGTCAAAGTTGTAATAGCGCTCGATGTTCATTCCATCGGTCGCCTTGCCCTGAATAAACAGCTCCAAGCGGTAGCGAACCTGTCCGCTCTGCAGTTCGGTGCCTTCGGTGTTCACCAGGTATGAATTCTGCGCCAGCGCCGAAAACGTCACGATCGAATTCAAAATGTCCGGCGATTCGCGGAACGCCTTGGTGTACACGCGAACCTTTGCTTCCCACGGTTTGCGGTCCAGCGCGAACGACACTTCTGGCTCGATGGATTGGTGCGGCTGCTCGCGCGAAAAATCCGGCGCGCGGCCTTCCGCTGTATCGGCTTTCACTTCCTTGCTCGAACGAATCTTGATCAGCGCTTCCGCCGCGTTGCGGTATTGCGAGTCCGTTTCCAGCCAGATCGCGCGACGTACGATCTGTTCGTCATTGTCCACCGGCACTCCAGTGCCTGGACCTCCGCTGGGCATCCGCTGTTCGCCCACTTTGTGCGTGTTGTCCAGCGTGTAGCTGCCCGTGCGTACGGAAACCTGCAGCCAGCGATTGTGGTTCTCCGAGCTCGATAACAGCGCCCCGTTCGATCCGGAAACCTCGGCCCGCTGCGTGTCCGTAATCGTGTAGCCGATAAAATACGCCGCGGGATCTTGCGTGCTGTAGGTCTTAAAGGAGCGATCCAGCTCCGACTGCATTGCGCCGAGCAATGGCGAAGGCTTACCCACCGGCGGCGGTGTGTCCGGCGGTCCGGCATGGGCTTCCGTGGGTCGCAGCCCGGTTCCCATCACAATAATCAATGCCGGAACGACGGCTCCGGCCAAAATACGCTTCGATTTACGCAAAGAAGTCCTCACGGTCCAAAACGGATGCAATTGGCTAAAATCCCAGTGTACGTCACTCTTTGGCGGGCTTACAACGCAGCTCCTTGCCGGCCCCACGTGAATTCGACGGCTTTTCGCCGCGTTTCGTTGCACGGCGTTGCGGCTCTTTTGTGAGCGAATGGCCGCTGATGAATTCCATCGCCGCCTGAGATACACTCCTTCACCCTGAGGGGTGCGAAACGGTTCGAACGCCTCTCGTTCGAAGCACCCTAACCAGCATTCTCTCTTGCGCTAAGGAAAAAACGTGCTCTCCCGCCGCCGCACCGCCGCCGCACTTGTCGTCATCCTGGCCGCCACCTCGGCGGTCATTTCCTCGCGCGAGCCAGAAGGCCATGGCCAGAATTCCCCGCCTGCTCCCTCGTCCACGGACTGGCCCCGCTACGGCGGTACACTCGAAAACAATCACTACTCTCCATTGGCGCAAATTGATCGTGAGAACGTCAGCCGTCTGCAAGTGGCTTGGCAATTTGACAGCGGCGAGGATGGTGGCCTGCAGACCAGTCCGATCATCGTCAATGGCGTACTCTACGGAATCACTCCAACGCAAAAAATCTTCGCGCTCGACGCGGCCACAGGAAAACTTCTCTGGAAATTCGATTCCGGCATCGTTGGCACGCAGCCCGATCGCGGCCTGGCCTTTTGGCAATCGCCTGACGGAAAGGACGCCCGCATTCTCGTCGGCGTCCTCAACTATCTTTACGCGCTCGACGCCGCCACCGGCAGGCCCATCCTTACTTTTGCTAACAACGGCCGCATTGACCTCCGTGAAAATCTGGGTCGCCAACCGGCCTCCGCCAATTCTATCTACCTCACCAGCCCCGGCGTCGTCTTTGAAGACCTGATCATCGTCGGCGGCCGTATGCCGGAAACTTTGCCCGCGCCACCCGGCGACGTTCGCGCCTTCGACGTCCGCACCGGCAAACTCCGCTGGGCCTTCCACACCATCCCGCGCCCGGGCGAAACCGGTTACGAAACCTGGCCGCCCAATGCCTGGAGAACCAGCGGTGCCGCCAACAACTGGACTGGCATGACGCTCGACGCTGTGCGCGGCATCGTTTACGTTCCCACCGGCTCGGCCGCTTCCGATTTTTACGGCACGGATCGCGCTGGCGACGATCTTTACGCCAACTGCCTGCTCGCGCTCGATGCCCGCACCGGCAAGCGTCTTTGGCATTTCCAGGCCGTGCGCCACGACATCTGGGACCGCGACTTTCCCTCGCCGCCCGTCCTTCTCGCCGTTCAACGTGACGGCAAGCCGATCGATGCGGTCGCGCAAACCTCCAAACAGGGCTTTGTCTATCTCTTCAATCGCACCACCGGAGAGCCTCTCTTCCCGCTTGAAACAAAAAACTATCCGGCCAGCGCCGTTCCCGGTGAAGTCGCTGCCAAGCAACAAACTCTTCCCATCAAGCCCGCGCCCTTCGCGCGCCAACGCCTCACGGAAGACATGCTCACCCGGCGCACCCCCGAAGCCCACGAATGGGCTCTTGAGAATTTCAAAATGTTTCGCAGCGACGGCCAGTTCGTTCCTCTTTCCGTTGGCAAAGAAACCATCGTTTTTCCCGGCTTCGATGGAGCTGCCGAGTGGGGAGGCCCCGCCGTCGATCCGCAAACCGCCGTCATCTACATCAATTCGAATGAAATGGCCTGGAACGCCGCCCTCGGCAAATCCGACGCCACCGGCACCCGCGCGCTTTACATCTCGCAGTGCAGCGTGTGCCATCACGACGACCTCAAAGGCGCGCCTCCGGACTTTCCATCTCTAGAAGGAATTGGCGCTCGTCTTACTTTCAGCCAGATCGCCGGGACAATTCACAATGGCAAGGGCCGCATGCCCGGCTTTCCCAATCTCACGCCCGAACAAAACAGCGCAATCGCGGATTTTCTCGCCAACGGCCAGTCAAAAGACGGCCAGCCAAAAGAAATCGCCAGCTCCGGCCCTCAGCTTCCCGCCATGAAGTACCACCTCATGGGTTACAACCGCTTCCTCGATCCGGACGGCTATCCCGCCATCGCGCCGCCATGGGGCACGCTCAACGCTATCAATCTCAACACCGGCGAATATCTCTGGAAGATTCCCTTCGGCGAGTATCCCGAACTTGCTGCCGCAGGACTCCGCGACACCGGGAGCGAAAACTATGGCGGACCGATCGTCACGGCAGGCGGACTGCTCTTCATCGGCGCCAGCAACTTCGACAAGAAATTCCGCGCCTACAACAGCTCCACAGGCGCATTGCTCTGGGAAACCACGCTACCGTTTTCCGGCAACGCAACGCCCGCAACCTATTCCATCAACGGCCGTCAATTTGTCGTGATCGCCGCGGGTGGCGGCAAAGACCGCAAATCAAAATCCGGCGGCGTTTACGTGGCTTTTTCGCTGCCCGATTCTTCCCACTGAAACAGCGTTAAGCGAGAACTCTGAGCATGCTGAAAAATTGTCAGCCAGCTTTTTCGGCGTTCTGCGTCCTTTAAAAACTCGTGATCCGCGAAGGATCTCACCTCCGCACCGGTAACGCAGCTCAGCAGTTCGGCCCGTTCGGACTCGCGGAGCAGCCG
>DASSYL010000478.1:0-3841 GCA_035703315.1 Candidatus Acidiferrum sp.
GACCGTGCGTTACGACTTCAAGACGCGAAATGATGGAGTGTCGCTGACGTTTCACGTGGCGGAATCGCCGCGGCTGCCGGCGTACTACGACAATTTTCCGTGGTTTGGCGATTCAGAACTGAATGATGCGATTCGCGCCCGGCTTCCCTTTTTCAACGGAACGCTGCCGGAGGGCGGAAGCGTGGTGGACGAAGCGGCGGAAGCGATTCGAGGACTGCTGGCGAGCCACAACCTGGGCTATGCGGTGCAGCACGCGGTGACGGCAAATCCACTGGGAGAGGGCAACGTCCAGCAATTTTCGGTGGAGGGCACGGCGTTGAAGATTGCGAGCCTGAACTTCAGCGACGCGGCGCTGGCTACGAATTCGGGAGTGCAGCAGCATCTTTCGGAAATTGTGGGCAAGCCGTATTCGCGGATGGCGATTGACGTTTTTCTGGCGGAGCAGATCCGGCCCGTTTACTTGAAGCAAGGGTATTTACAAGCGAAGCTGGGGCCGCCGGAGGTGCGATTGAGCGGGCCGCCGAGCGCGAAGCTGCCGGAAGAGATTCCAGTGTTTGTGCCGGTCGATGCGGGAGCGGTGTATCACTTCGCGGGAGCGGCATGGAACGGGAACAATGTGTTGTCTTCGATTTCGCTGGATTCGTTTTTGGGGCTGAAGGCGGGAGCGGTGGCGGATGGAATGGAGTTCGAAGGCGGACTGGAAAAGGTTCGCGACGAATATGGCCGGCGGGGATACCTGGAGGCGACTGTACAGCCGGTGACATCGTTCAACGAAGCGGCGCACACGGTGTCGTACAAGATTCTGGTCAACGAAGGAACGCAGTACCGCATGGGCGGGTGGGTAATTACGGGGCTTTCGACGAACGGGGAGCAGCGGGTGCGAACGATGTTTCCGATCGCGTCGGGAGATATTTTTGACAAGGTGAAGTATCAAGATTTTTTGATCGCGCTGCAGAACCATTCGAAAGAGATTTTGGGAGAGCGGCCGATTCACTACGAGACGGTGGGACATTGGCTGAAGCCGGATGCGGAGAAAAAGACGGTGGATGTGCTGCTGGACTTCAAATAGAAGTTAAAAAGTTGAGGTTCAAAGTTAGAGTTCAAAGTTAGAGTTCAAAGTTCAAAGTAAGAACCACGAATGGGAGAAAGGCGCGGCGGAAGGCAGGACCGGCAAAACCACTTCCGCTTCAGAAAGATAGAGCACCCCCCGCAGGGCCGTGCCAGCGGCGGCGTGGGATATACTTTTTGCGATGAGTTCGCTGATTCAAATTCGAAAGCCGGAAGGCGAGAGCGGAGACTTTACTGCCAAAGAAGCGGAGCTATTTGCGCGGCTGGCGGAGCTGCCTTCCCTGCTGATTGCTATATCGGGCGGAGCGGATTCGGCATATCTGGCATGGGCGGCGAATGAAGTTTTGCGGGAACGGGCGCTATCGGTGACGGCGATTTCGGCGAGTTTTTCGGCGTACGACCGGGAAGAGCTGGAAAAGTTCATAGCGCACACGAAGATCCGGCACGAATTTGTGGAGACGCATGAGTTTGACAACCCGGCGTACCGGGCGAATGCGGGAGACCGGTGCTACTACTGCAAGGATGAGCTGTTCAAAGTGCTGGATGAGATGGCGAAGCAGCGCGGATTTAAGGCGGTCGCATATGGCGTCAACGCGGACGACACCAGTGACTTCAGGCCAGGGCACCGAGCCGCTGCGGAGCATCAGGTGCTGGCGCCGCTTCTGGATGCGGGGATGCACAAAGCGGAGATTCGCGCATTGTCGCAACGAGCGGGCTTGCCGACATGGGATAGGCCGGCTTCGGCGTGCTTGTCATCGCGGTTGCCCTATGGGACCGAGGTTACGGCGGAGCGGCTGTCGCTAGTGGAGAAAGGTGAGGCGGTTCTGCGGGAGCTGGGATTCCGGCAGTTTCGCGTGCGGCTCCACGACAAGCTGGCGCGGATTGAGATTGCTCCGGAAGAGCTGCCGCGAGCGATGACGCCGGAGATGGGTAGAGCCATCGCGGAGCGGTTTAAGGCGGCGGGATTTTTGTACGTGGCGCTAGACCTGGAGGGATACCGGCAGGGGTCGCTGAACGCGGCTCTGAAAGCCAAGTCGAGCGGATAAGGCACCCCTGGGAACAGCTTGACCGGGAACATTGGCGGCCGGAATTGCGTACCTAAGCGTATAGATTGAGTGTGGTTGGGCTAATCGCTGAAGCAGGGCGGAGGATGAATGGTCGCAACAAACGGAGGGTGGCGCGGGGTTGGCGCCGCGGTGGCGCTGATGGCGACGAGTTGCGCGCTGACGGGCTGCGGAGCCGGAATAGCGGCGCAAGGATCGTTCGATAGAACTTACACAGTGAACGGACCGATTCGGCTGGATCTGGCGAATGCGAGCGGTGCGGTACGGATTACGGGAAGTACCGACAATAAAGTTCACGTGCACGGCGAAATCCGGGCGCGGTCATTCCTTTTCAACGATCCACAAAAACAGGCGAGAACATTGGCAGATAATCCGCCGATCGAACAGAGGCCGGACATCATTCGCATCGGCAAGGATTTGAGCAAGTTCAACGGCGCCGCGATTGATTACACAATCGAAGTGCCGCGCAATACCGAAGTGACGACCACCGTGGCGTCCGGAGCGCAGACGATCAGCGACGTGCAGGGGCCGGTGAGGATCGATTCGGCGTCGGGATCCATCGCGGTGAGCAAAATCGAGCACTCCGTACAGGTTTCCACGGCCAGCGGTTCGATTACGGCGCAGGATTTGGGCGATGATCTGCGGGCGAACAGCGCATCGGGCAGCCTGAGTGCGACCAACGTCAAAGGAGATGTGCGGGTGAACGCCATCTCGGGTTCGATGAACATCACCAAGCCGGGAGCGCGCGTGGAGGCTTCGACAACGAGCGGGTCGGTGGATATTGTGGGCGCGGGAAATGACGTGACGGCCAGCTCCGTGTCGGGGCGAGTTTCAGTGCAAGGCAATCCTTCGGGCAACAGCTATTGGAGCTTGAAGACGACTTCGGGGTCGGTGGATATTGGCGTTCCGCCGTCGGCGAATTTCCACTTGTCCGCGGAGGCGGTATCGGGAGACATCCGCACCGGAATTCCGGTGGTGATCGAGGATCAGGGCAAGCACAGCCTGCGTGCGCGCGTGGGAAATCCCGGCGGGCGCGTGGAGATTCACACCGTTTCGGGCGGCATTCGAGTCGAGCCCGCTTCTTAATTCGGCGAACGGCGAGATACAATCCCCAGCATGCCGCGGTTCGCCATCCCCATCGTTTTGTGTTTTGTATGTGCTTGCGCGCTTAGCGCTCAGGGCCAGGATGATCCCGCGGCCTCGCGTTCGTCCAATAAGCAGGCCGGGCCTGAAAAAAAATCCGCGAAGCAGAACGCCGCGAAACCGCTATCTCCCGCCGAGGAACTGCAGAAAGCGATCAGCGACGCTGGAAACGACCGCGCCGAGTTGGTGAAGAACCTCAAGGCTTACCTGGAAAAATATCCCGAAGCGCCGCAGCGGCCGCAAGTTTACCGCGCCTTGGTAGAAGCGTGCATGCAGTTCAAGGATGACGCTTGTGCGACCGATTATGCGGAACGGATTGTGGCGCTTACACCGGACGATACTTCGATGACGCTGTTGGCGGTCGAGCTGCTCGAACGCAACGGCGACCTGGCGGCACTGAAGCGAGCGGTCACTTATGTGACGCGAATCGGCGATTCGGTGAAAGCGACACCGATTTCGGAGAAGTCGCCGCGCGTATCGCTGGAAGAGTGGGAGAGGCAGAAAAAGCGCGATGAGTCAGCGCTGCTGACGTTGCGCGGGAGGCTCGAAGGACGGCTGAACGATAC
>DASSYL010000008.1:0-6698 GCA_035703315.1 Candidatus Acidiferrum sp.
GACGGGGCTTGGCACGCCGAACGTGGCGAACCTCATCAACGCGTGGGCGGCTGTCAGTGGGACTGGCAGCACGGCCACCACGGTCACGCTGAGTCCTGCGACGGTGAGCGGCACGGCGGGTTTAGTTTCTGGGAACCTAAGCGGGACGGTGAGTGGCAGCAATCCGACGCCTACCGGCGTAGTGATTCTGGAAAACTCCGCCACCAGTGCGCCCTTGCAATCGGACGGACTGAGCGGCGGCTCGTATTCCGTTCCCGCGTCTTTGCTGCCGGCCGGTACCTACTCGTTGAAGGCTCACTACAGCGGCGATACTACTTACGGTCCGAAAGATTCGAATCCAATCTCGGTGACGCTCTCCAAGCAAAACAGCACGGTGCTTGTGAGCTTTGTGAATGCGGCCGGCAATCTGGTAACAGGCAGCCAGTCTGTCGCATACGGTTCCGACTATATTTTGCGTGTGGATGTGGAGAATGCCAGCGGCACACCCTGTCAAAACAGCAGCGGCGTGACTGTCTTCGTTTGCCCGAGTGGGACCATCGCCCTGAAGGACAATGGCAGCGCGCTGAATGATTTCCCCAACGCGCAGAGCGCCAACTCGTCCAGCTCGGCGACCCTCAATGACCGCGGCTTCGCGGAAGACCAGCCAATCCAATTGAACGTTGGGGCGCACGCGATTACCGCGGCATATTCCGCTGATCTGGCAAGCAGCTACAACTCCAATTCCACCAGCAACACATTGTCGGTCACGATTACGCAGGCCCCGACTTCCGTTACCGTCACTCCGAATGTGACCAGCGTCGCCTCCGGAGGAAGCGTCACGCTGACGGCGACGGTGAATTCGCAAAGCAATTCGGCGCAAGGCCCGACGGGCACCGTTCAGTTTAAGAACGGCAGCACGAATCTAGGGGGCGCGACTATGTGCACTCCGGCTGGAGCGTCCAGCTCGGCGGGGGCGAGTTGCACGGCGCAACTGACGACGGCCCTGTCGGCCTTGCCACCGGGATTCTTTGTGGAACCGCGGCCGCGCAACACGCCGTTTGTTGTGGTGACGCTGGCGGCGGCAATGTTGGCCATGCTGAGTTTCCTGTTGGCGGCGAAGCCGCGCGCGCAACGCCGGCAGTTCGCCTACGCGGGCGCCGCGTTGGTAATCGTCGCAGCTGCGGCCCTGGCTGGTTGCAGTAGCAGCAGCTCGAGTGGCGGTGGTGGGGGCGGCGGATCATCACGCAATATCACCGCCACGTACAGCGGCGATACCAACTACGCTTCCTCATCCGGATCGACATCGGTGACGGTGCAATAAAAGCAATTCTGCGCAGGACCTCAATGGCGCCACGCTTCGATAGCCTCGCGCCGATTTATTCCTGATAGAAGGAATTTGCGCCGCCGCGGCTCTCGATGTGATCGCGCATCTGCTGTTCCAACCGCGTGTACCTCTGTTTTTGCTGCTCGTTCAGAGGCGCTTTGATCTTCTGGTTCTCGGTAAGATTGAGCTTGGCCGCCAGCATGTTCACAACCTCGGCCGGAGTACGGGCGGAGGGGCCGGCTGGTTGCTGCGCCGACTCTTGCGTTGACCCGGAGCCTAAAGAGCCAAACGAAACTGCCGGAGCGAAGATGCTTGCGAAGAGAACTGCGCTCTGGATTGCTTTCATTTTCTTTCCTTAGGTGGTCTAGCGGAAACTTGTCCGCGCGCGAACCAGCGCGGAACAAATCCCCTTGCTTTAAAACGCAATACGCTCGGCGCCGTTGCAGCGGGAGTAGAAAGAAGTGTCGACGAGAGTCGAAATTTCTAGCGGAATCGACAGGCGCGACTGAAAAAGGGGACGCATCGACAGGCTGGGGCAAGTCGCTTACGAGCACGCTCGCGGGTTTGCGCTTAGTTGATTACAGGCGGAAAGAACACGTTCCAGAAGTTCGGCGACGGCGAGGCAAACTCGATCGCCACCAGAGACCCATCCGGGCTGAATTGCGGCGGACGCGCTACGTTTGCTTCCACTTTTTTCTGCGTCGTCGCATTCTCCAGCGTGACTTTGGTGCCCTGCTGCAGCGCTTCGGAAAGAACAATCAACGCACCGGTGGCGCTGACAGTGTGTGTCGCCCCTTCGATCGCCTGTTTCTTGCCGGCAACCGAGATGCGCACTGGCACCCTCAACAGCACGCGCTGCGCGCGGCGGCGCTCCTCAGAGGTCAACGGGCGCGTCAGGCCCGGTTTCACCGCCGTACCCATAGGCGGCCGGTTGTGCGTTGTCGGCGGTTTCATAGATCGAGTCCCCAAAAATCCATTTCCGGCGCGATCAGCTCGAGGCCATATTCCCAGCCTTCGGGGCGCGGATTTCCGCGCCAGACCACCACGGCGGCGTTGGTGGAGCCGGTAGCGAGGTTGGTGAGTGAAAGGTGATGCTCCAGGTCCAGAGCGTCCTTGAAAATCACCATGCATCCGTAAGGGTTCACGACGCGTGTGAACGATTCGGCGACCACGCGTTTGCCTGCGAGTTCCCACTCGGCGCGAACGTGCACGCGCGAATTCATTCTATGGCCGCGGCGCTTTTCGCTGTAACGGTTGCCGACTTCGCGCAGTCCTGTACGTTTTTGATCCGGCGTCTTGACCTGCATTCTTCCCTCAGATCAGGGTTTGTAAAACAAAAACTACAAACAACGAACCCTGAAGGTCGTACTTGAGCATGCTAGAGTGGGGTGAAAGAGCGGTCAATGGTACGAACGACGTGGAGCTTGCAAGTGAGTAGCTGTACGTTAGGACAGGCGAATGAAACCAAGAGAACTTAGAAGGTTCACAACTTCGAGGATCAAAGAATACCTGAAGAGGCTTGCGTTTTGCGGAATTTGATCGTGAATGCGGACGATCTGGGGTGGACCGCAGGCGTAAATCGCGGTATCGCGGAGGCGCACCGCAACGGAATTGTCACCAGCACTTCCCTTCTCGCCAATGGATGCGCGTTTGCAGATGGCGTACAGACGGTAAGCGAGCTGCCCGGTCTCGGCGTTGGCGTACATTTGAACCTTAGCGACGGAGCGCCCACAGCTCTGCCGGAAGAAGTGCAGAGCCTGCTGAACGAAGAAGGGCAATTCGCCGGCGGGCCGGAAAGTTTGTTACTGCGGCTCGCTACGAAAAGCCTGAACACTCAAGAAGTGGAAAACGAATGGAACGCGCAGATCGAAAAAGTGCGCAGCGCCGGCATTCACCCGACGCACCTGGACGGCCACAAGCACGTGCAGATGCTTCCGGGATTGTTCGGAATTGCATTGCGACTGGCGAAGCGTCATGGAATCGACGCCGTGCGTGTATCGCACGAAGCTTCCCCGTTGCGCACAGCTCTTTCGGATGGAAACGAATCGAGTGGCGTGGCCCTGAAGCAGGGCGTACAGGCGCGCGGGCTGAAATTGCTGGCACGCGATGCTCGCCAGATGGCCGAGCGAGCTGGCATCGCGACAACAGATTATTTCTGCGGGATCGCGCAAACCGGAGTTTTGACGAAGGCCGGCGTACAAAAATTGCTGAGCAGCCTGCCCGAAGGAACGACCGAACTCATGTGCCACCCGGGATATGCGGACGAGGAGCTTCACAAGTCACGCACCCGGTTGCAGGAATCGCGGCAAACAGAACTCCAGATATTGACTGACAAAACCATACGAAAAAGTGTCGCCGAGCTGGGTATTCGCCTGATAAACTATGAACAGGTTGGCGTATCGGGCAGATAAACACGGCCAAAGCATCGGCCGCCCGCAACGCAGCCTCCAGTCACGCAAAAGATGAGCAGCGAACCCAACATCAAGTATTCGATCGTGGTTCCCTTCTTCAACGAGCAGGAGAACATCCCTCCGCTCTATATGAAGCTGACGGAAGTGATGGACGCGACGGGCGAGCCCTACGAACTGGTGTTCGTGGATGACGGCAGCCGGGACAGCACGTTTCGCGTCTTGTCGGAGATTTTTGAACACGATCGCCGTGTAAACCTCATCCGGCTGCGCAGAAATTTTGGCCAGACGCCGGCGCTAAAGGCTGGTTTCGACTTCGCGCGCGGCAGCATCATCATCTCGATGGACGGCGATTTGCAGCACGACCCAGAAGAGATTCCACGCTTCCTGGAAAAGATTGAAGAGGGCTATGACCTGGTGAGCGGGTGGCGCTACGCGCGCCGCGACCACTGGCTGATGCGACAAATTCCCAGCCGTACGGCGAATTGGATGATGGCCAAACTGTCCGGCGTGGACTTGCACGATTTCGGGACTACGTTCAAGGCCTACCGCCGCGAAATCATTCAAGAAATACAGCTATACGGCGAACTGCACCGCTTCATTCCGGCACTGGCCAGCACCACCGGCGCCAAAATCGTCGAAGTCCCCATCGAAAACCTCGAACGCAAGAGCGGAAAATCGAACTACGGCATTGGCCGTACCATTCGCGTTTTTCTGGATCTGATCATCGTTAAGTTTCTGTTGGACTATTCGACTCGCCCGCTTCAGCTTTTTGGTTTGTTGGGATTGGCAGGTGCCGGCACCGGCGCGCTGCTCGGCGCCTACGTGGTCTTCAAAAAGCTTTTTTATCATACCGCGGTGATGACCGAACACGGGCCACTGCTACTGCTCTCTATCGCCCTGCTGGTCAGCGGCATTCAGTTTATTTCGATGGGCTTGCTCGGGGAGTTGATGGCGCGCACCTATTACGAGTCGCAGAACAAGCCCATCTACACGCTCCGAGAAGTAAAAAGCCACCGCAAAGAGCTAGGCGATTCGGCGGAGCAGGCGCGCCCTTCCGGGAATTCCGAGCGTTAATGAATTCGCACTGCCAGCAACGAGTTTTCGGTCTCCCACCTGCGGTATTTCAAGCGCAATAATTCCAGCGAATTCTTCTGTGCCGGAGGGCAACTGTGAACCGAGAGCAGTTCTACGCCATCATGAATGGAGAAGGCACGCTGGACTACGAGTTGTATCTGCGCACCAAGGCGCTGCTCGGCTGCCAGACGGATTACGCAGAGCTCTGCAACCACGACGAGCTGCAATTCCAGATTGTCCATCAAGTGGAAGAGCTCTGGATGAAGCTGATCGCCTACACGCTCCTGGACATTGACGAATACCTGCAACAGGAAAATACCAATCGCGTCCTGACTCTTTTCCGGCGCGTGCATGCACTCGAAAGAATGATGATCGAACAGATCAGCCTGCTGGAAACCATGTCGCCGAAAGAGTACCAAGCGATCCGCCAGCGCCTCGGAAACGGCAGCGGCCAGGAATCGCCTGGATTCCGCACGCTGCTGAAAATGTACCAGCCCATCTGGAATTCGTTCCAACAGTTCTATCTCGCGAAGCACAATCTGACCGTCGAGAAAATTTACGACTCCCAGTACAACCATGGCGACGCTTACGTAGTGGCGGAGGCCATGGCCGAATTCGACGAGCTATTTCAGAAGTTCCGCTTCGAACACATGCAGCTCATTCACCGCACCATCGGGTTCGAATCGAAGTCGTTAAAGGGTCGCCCCGTGGAAATTCTGGAAGAAGGCATGCGCCACAAGTTTTTCCCGCAGCTCTGGGAAATTCGCAACGAAATGACCGACCGCTGGGGCGCAGCGTACGGTGTCAAGCGAGATCCAATCAGCGGCCACCACTGATCGGACAGTGATCAGAGGGATCGCCAAAAGGAAGCCCCATCCGAATGGATGGGGCTCTTTGATCATGAACTTGCAGCGGTGGCTTAACGCCGCTGCCAACGGCTGAACGCCGCTACCGGATCATGGGAATGGCAGGTATCGCCACAGGTCGCCCAAATGTCCGTAAGAACCTCCGGCTGCGGCATAGCCCTGGCCGCCGAACATGTAGACGTAACCTTGTGAGTCGGGCGGCCAGAAGGCGGCGCCTCGACGCGCTCCGACGGCGTTGTTCGTATAGTTGAGCTGGAAGAAGTTGACGGGGCTAGTGATGTAAGTGCTTGGCTGGTTGACGTCTGTCGAACCTTTCCACCAGATCCACTGGCCGGTCGTCAAATCGTACTCCCAAACATCATTCAGGAAGCCGGTGGGCTTCGTCGCGTCAGAACCGTAGCCAAAACCACCGAACAGGAAAAGATTGCCGTTGTCGGGGCTTAGCCATCCCGCGGAACCCCAGCGCGCACCGGGGACGCTCGATGCAGCTTCGTTCAACGTAGCGTTCGAGGTTGCCTGAGCGTTGTAGGTGCCGTTCACGTTTGCAGTATTGCTTCCGGAAACCCACGCCCAGAAGCCTGTATTCGGATCGTACTTCCAAAGATCATTGAGCACGGAGCCAATCTGCCCGCTCCCGCCACTCGTACCCTTTGAGTCCAAGCCGAATCCACCGAAGAGCCAGACGGCTCCCGAGGAATCGACCCACATCACTGCGGTTTGTCGGCCGCCGGGCGCGTTGCCGGAGACGCCGGTACCGCTTGGCGCACCCGGGTATACGCCGTTCTGGTTGGCAAGGACACTGCCACCAGCAACGAGCGTCCAAGTCTTGGCCGCGATGTTGTATTTCCAGAGATCATTGAGAAGGCCGACGCTGCCAGCTGAGTCATAGCCCTGGCCACCAAACATCCATACATTCCCTGTTGCGTCAGTATAGCTGGCAGCGCCCCAGCGTCCTCCCGGGAAACTGCCGCTGGTCGCCTGATTGCCCACTTTAGATCCGCCCTGCCAGATCCATTTACAGTTCGTGAAGGTTTCGGTGCCGGT
>DASSYL010000145.1:0-16444 GCA_035703315.1 Candidatus Acidiferrum sp.
CTGCCACGTGACGTGCGCATTCGCCCGTATTACGACCGCAGCGATTTGGTCCGCGTCACAACCGATACCGTCGAAGGCAATCTCCTTCGCGGCATGATTTTTGTGCTGATTGTTTTGATCTTTTTCCTGGTCAGCGTGCGAGCCGCAGTCATCACCGCACTTACCATTCCGCTTTCCTTGCTCTTCGCCTTCATTTTTCTGCATTTGACCGGCGAAGCTGCCAATCTTCTCTCCATTGGCGCCATCGATTTCGGAATCATCATTGACGGAACCATCGTCATGGTGGAGAACATCTATCGCGAACTGAGCGAACGCCACGGCCAGGACTACAAGCTCAACGAAGTTCTCCTGCACGCCGCCCGCGACGTCGATCGTCCCATTTTCTATTCCGTAGCGGTCATCATCGCTGGTTATCTCCCGATCTACGCGCTCTCTGGTCCCGCCGGCAAACTCTTCCATCCCATGGCCGACACCATGGCTTTCGCGCTCATTGGCGCGCTCCTCATCACGTTAACGTTGGTTCCTGTGTTGGCTTCCTACTGGTTCCGAAGCGGCGTGAAAGAAAAAGAAAACCGCATCTTCAACTGGATTCGCGATGGCTACGCGGGCCGCCTTGAATGGTGTCTCGACCATCCCAAGACCACCATTGTCGCCACCTTGCTGATCTTCGCCTCCACTCTTCTTCTAATTCCTTTTATCGGCGGCGAATTTCTGCCTCATCTTGACGAAGGCGCCCTCTGGGTTCGCGCCACCATGCCCTACACCATTGCCTTCGAAGACGCCGCCAAGTTCGCTCCGGAAATCCGCAACATTCTTAACCAATATCCAATGGTTACCGTCGTCGGCTCTGAACTCGGCCGTCCCGACGACGGCACCGATCCTACCGGCTTCTTCAACTGCGAGTTTTACATCGGCCTCAAGCCCTATAACGACAAGGCGTGGACCCGTACTTCCGTTCACAACAAAGCCGAACTCGAAAAAGACATTCAACACAAACTCGAAGCTTACCCCGGCGTCATCTTCAACTACACGCAGCCGGCCGAAGACGCGGTCGACGAAGCGCTCACCGGCCTCAAGTCCGCGCTCGCCGTAAAAATTTTCGGGCCCGATCTGGACATCCTCGAAAAGAAAGCAGTCGAAATTCGCAACGTCCTCGCGCACACCGACGGTTTCAAGGAACTCACCGTCGTCCGCGAACTTGGCCAGCCAAGCTTGATCATCGACGCCGACCGCCAGAAAATCGCGCGCTACGGCATCAATGTCACCGACGTCGAAGCCGTCGTCCAGGCGGCCGTCGGCGGGCAAGCTGCCACCCAGGTCATCCAGGGGGAAAAACTTTTCGATCTCATCGTGCGCATGGAGCCGCAATATCGTTCGAACGCCCGCGACATCGGCAACTTGCTCGTTCCCGCGCCGGCCGGACAGCAAATTCCGCTCTCTGAACTTTCCACCATCAAGGAAGCCTCCGGCGCTTCGTTTATCTATCGCGAAAACAATTCGCGCTACATCGGCATTCAGTTTTCCGTGGAAGGCCGCGACCTTGAAGGCATCGTCCGGCATGGTCAGGCCGGCGTAACCAAAAATGTTCGACTGCCCGAAGGATATCGGCTCGATTGGGGCGGCGAATATAGCGAGCTCGTGGAAGCTAAGTCGCAGCTTTACATCATCGGCCCGCTCGCGGTGTTCCTGATCTTCATGATCTTGTTCGCGCTCTATGGCAACTTGAAGTTTCCGATCTCCATCGCGCTCGGTGTCGTGCTCACCGAACCGGTGGGTGCTCTAATTGCGCTCAAACTCACTCACACGCCGCTCAGCGTGTCCAGCTTTCTGGGCCTGCTCGCTCTGCTCGGCGTGTCGGTGCAAACCGCCGTCATCCTCGTCAGCTACATTAACAAACTGCGCCTCGAAGGCCGCAGCATTCGCGAAGCCACTCGCGAAGCCGCGCTGCTCCGCCTTCGCCCCATCATGATGACTGCTCTCGTCGCTTGCCTCGGCCTGCTCCCCGCCGCGATGTCCACCGGCGTCGGCAGCGACACGCAAAAGCCCTTCGCCATCGTCGTGGTAGCCGGCCTCATCTCGCGTCTGGTCCTCGGCTTCTTCGTCAACCCAGTCCTCTACGAAGTTGTTGCCCGTGATGCCGACCGACTCCAGGTCTAGCGAGCGCATTGCCTCTTGGGCCTGCTTTTAAATCCCTGCACTCCACAACCGTTCGCAGACCATATAATGGCGGCCCCGAAAGGACGCCTGTGCAGACCCGATGGAATCCGGCGGCAGTTCAATTTTCCTTAACTATTTTTCTTAGTGCCTTTCTGCTTTTCTGGACACAACTCATCCTTGGAAAATTTATCCTGCCCTGGTTCGGTGGCACTCCCTCCGTCTGGACCACCTGCATGCTCTTCTTTCAGCTCCTCCTGCTCGGCGGATACACCTACGCCCACATCCTTACAAAGTACGTCAACGGCTGGACGCAAGCCTCAACGCACTGTGCGATTCTGCTGTTATCGGTCGGATTGCTCCTCTATCTCGGCACCATCTGGGATTCGCCGATTACTCCGACCGCTCACTGGAAACCCCTGGGAGACACGGAGCCCGTGCCGCGCATCCTCGGCCTTCTCGCGGTGGCCGTCGGCCTGCCGTACTTTGCTCTTTCCACGACCGGTCCTCTTCTTCAAGCGTGGTATCAGCGCACGTACCTGACACAATCGCCGTACCGGCTATATGCTGTTTCCAATCTCGGTTCGTTGCTGGCGCTATTTGCGTTTCCGATTGCCTTTGAGCCGCGCTTGCCTCTTAAGGCGCAAGGCCGTCTGTGGGCGGCCGGATACGTTCTGTTCGCCTTAGGCTGTAGCGTTTGTGCCTTTCGGACCGCCGCCATTAAACGGCCCCAAAATACTGTCCCTCCGGACCTGGTCACACTCGCCGAAGTTTCGAGCAACCGCACAAAACCGCCACGCCTATGGAATCTTTCTTTGTGGTTCGCTCTGGCCGCGAGCGCGTCGGTCGTTTTCCTGGCTACCACCAACCAGCTTTGCCAGGACGTCGCCGTCGTCCCGCTGTTGTGGATTTTGCCGCTGGTCATCTATCTCTTGTCGTTCATTCTTTGCTTCGAGCACCCGCGCTGGTATGCGCGCAACTGGTTTCATGCCGCCCTTGCCCTCGCACTCTGCGCGGCGTGTTTTGTGCTCTACGACGGTGCGCTTGGCAGCATCTCGATCCAGGTTCTCATCTACCTGACGGTGCTGTTCGCAGTGTGCATGGTTTGCCACGGAGAACTTGTCCGCTGCAAACCTGAAGCCCGCTATCTAACGGCGTTCTACCTCGCGGTTGCCGTTGGCGGCGCTTTCGGCGGCATTTTTGTGGGCTTGCTGGCTCCGCGGCTTTTTAATGGTTTCTGGGAGTACCAACTCGGTTTATTCGCCGCAGCGGCTTTGCTCTTGGTGATCCTCGTACTCGATCCTGAATCATGGCTGTATCGTACTCCGGCTCCCGTCCCGGTTCTGCTTCTTGTTGTGGCCGCATTGCTTCCCGAAGCAGTGGTGCTGGCCACAGCGTCCGGCCTTCGCATCTCTGACCATTTCTCTTTGTTTGTCGCGGCAATCCTTTTCCTATTTGTATTCTTCAACCGCAAGCGCGCAGTGCCCGAGAACGCGCGAAAAAAAGCTGCGCCGATTTGCTCCGTAGCTGCGGCGATTGTCGCGGCAGTTGTTCTCACAGGAACCGGTTTTGCCCACACCCGAAAAGCTATAGCACGCTACCGCAACTTTTACGGTACGTTGTCGGTCCTTAGCCGCGATGGCGACTCAGCAAACGCTGCCCTCACTCTCGCACACGGCCGCGTTGTTCATGGCTTTCAGCTACAAGCCGCCTCCTATAGACGCATCCCGACTGCCTACTACGCCTCCGAGAGCGGTCTTGGCCAGGCTTTCCGCCAGGTCTTCTCGATCGCCGGCGCGGAACGCCACACACTGCGCGTTGGCGCCGTCGGTCTCGGCGTAGGGACCATCGCAGCGTATTCCCAACCGGGCGACCTATTTCGTTTTTACGAAATCAATCCACAGGTCATCGCGCTGGCGTCGAATTCCGAATATTTCACGTTTCTGCCGGACTCCCCCGCGAGAGTTCAAGTTGTTCCCGGCGATGCGCGTCTTTCGCTCGAACGCGAAGCCGATCGCGGAGACTTACAGGAGTTCGACGTCCTCGTTCTTGATGCGTTTAGCGGTGACTCGGTCCCTGTCCATCTTTTGACGCGCGAAGCTTTTGCCCTCTACGTTCGGCATCTTCACCAGCCAACGGGAATTTTGGCCATCCACGTTACCAATAGCTATCTCGACCTGCGGCCAGTTGTGATGGCTGCCGCCCAGCACTACAACCTTCATTGCGCTTGGATCCAGGCGAATGGCGATGGCCGGATCTCGGCCGATTCCGAATGGATGTTGCTCTCCTACGGAGATCTACCAAAATCGTCCGGCGACATTTCGGTCCTCCCCCCGGTGCGGCTTTGGACCGACGACTACAGCAACTTCCTGCAAATCCTCAGAAAATAATTAGCCAAGACTCCAGGCATCGGCTTCTGCGTATAATCTTCGGAGCGCCAAGATCTCACAAGGATTTGCCATGTCTGAACCAACCTACGACGAACTCAAAGCCCAACTCGCAGCCCTGCAAAAACAATCCGGCCAGAAACGCAGCGGCACGCTCGATTTTCGCGTTGGCGAAAAAGGCGGGGTCAGCGTGTACGGTCTCGGCCGTTTCCCCGTCACGCTGTATTACGAGCAATGGATCCGTCTGCTGGCGGCTTCCGACGAACTGAAAGCCTTCCTCGAAGAACAAAAATCCGAAGGCAAGCTCAAGCTGAAGGAAGGCTGAGCAACCGGCCTCTCCGCGGAGGCCAGCTCGTTTATGAGTTGAATTTGTTTCTACTTGGAAGCGGTGACGGCAAGCTTTGCCCGCGCCGGCTCCACCACCAGCACTGAATCCATCGTCGAAGCATGAATGCCCAGCATCTGCCGCATCGCCGCGTCCGCGCCGGCCCCGTCTCCGTGTTCACGCTTTGCGCGCGCCAGCAAATCCAGCGAAAAAGCATCGTCGCCGGTTTGTTCCAGCTCGGCGATAGCCGCCATCGGCTTCTTCTGTTCCATCAACAAAGCGCCGCGTAGCGCGTGCATCTGGGTCCCGATCCATTCGTTGTCGGTCAGTTGGTAGCGTTCTTCGAGCACGTGCAGGCAAACTTCCGCCATCGCCGCGTTTCCATAGTGAATCGAACGCACCCCGCGCCACCGCCGTATCACCGCCATATGCTCATCACGCGTCACCGCCGCCAGGTCCGCGTCTTCGCGAATCGCCGTTTCGGCCGCGTCCAGGTGTTTCAACGCCGAAAGGTCGTCTGCCTGATACAACGCCATCGCTTCGTGGAATCCTGCTTCCAGGTCCGTATATTTCTTCGCGTGTGCTTCGGCCACCAGTTCCGCATATTCGCGGTCCGCGAAACCCAACATGCCTTCGCGCACGTAGCTCAGCGCCACCGACCCGCGATACTCCAGATTTCGGCGCGGATTCGCCGCAACTTTTGCCGACTTTTCGTAAGCTTCGCGCGCGCCCGGTTGATTTCCCAGCATCGCGAAAACATCGCCCAGTTCGTGCTGCGACGGCCCAAATGTCGGGTCCTTCTTCAACGCATGCTCGAAATGCTCTTTCGCTTCCGCGTAACGCCCGGCCTTGAAAAGAATGTCGCCATACGAATCTTCCGGGTTCGGGTCGGCCGGCATGGCCGCAACGTACCGCTGCATCAGTGCTTCCGCTCGCGCCATGTCTCCCGCCGCTGCGTACGAATAGCCCAGCCGGTTCAGCACCGGAGTAAATTCCGGATCGATCTCTAGCACTTTTTCAAATAGTGGAATCGCCCGTTGCGTGTCGTGCTGGTCCACAAACCACCGGCCAGCCAGGTACAAAACAAATTTATCGCCCGTCTCTCGGTGCACCAGATCGTTTAGATCGGAAATGGCAGCGAGCTGGTTGTTTTTCTTCAGGGCCGTCACCCAGCGCACCAGCAGCATTTCGCTCGGCGAAATCTTTCCGGCCAGGTTCTGCGCATGTGTCAGCGCTTCCGCCGATTCCTTTGCGTCCGTCGCAAAATACGAAAGCAGCGCCCATCCTGCCGCAAAGTTTGCGTCTTCGCTCGTTGCGGTACGCAGGCTCTTCAGGCATTCATCCAGCCGATAATTTCCGCTGTACAGGACTGCGTCTCCAAGTAATTCGCGCGCGTGGTCGGAATGCGTCGTCAACCGCATCGGCTCGGCTGTTTTCTTGGCAGCCGTCGCCAACGTCGTCGCGGCTTTCGGTGTCGCCACAAAGTCTTCTTGTGTCGCAGTGGCGCTCACTGGCTTGGTTTTCTGTGCCACTAGGAGGGAGGGCGCAACTATTGTGGCGCCAACTACTGTAAGCGTCATTGCTGCAAACGTGCTGGGCACACGCATCGAAGAAATTCTCCTACGACCTAATTGCCAAGGTTCCTCAGCTTCCATCCGATGCTAGCACCGCCTTTTCCCCGGGCGACCTGTCCGTCCGTACAGCTGCCACTCATCAGTCATACCCAAGCGACTCAGATTCGTCGTTAGCTCGCTTAGCGATCGACGAGCCGGTTGTGATCACGCAGAACTTTTCGCAGCTGGTCGTGCGGAATAGCGTAGGAACGCCAATAGTCGGCGCCGGTCATGGTCTCGGCAGCAACCAGCGCATTGTCGACAGCTTCTTCAGTGGCTTGAATCGTGGCCAGGAAGAGGGCATCGATCCTGTCACCCTTGAGACGTTGGATGGTGGAAACCGCGGGTTGGCCGCTTACGGAGCTGTTGCCTTCGTCGGCGCCGCCGTTCGCGGTTGAGAACGCGAGAAAGATGTCTCCGGAGCCATTGGCTTCGATAGCGCCCGCGCGGCCTAGGCCCAGGCTCACGCGTTTTGCGATTCGCTTAAGTTGATCTGGATGCAGCGGAGCGTCCGTCGCGACGACGACAATGATGGAACCTTGCTCCATCTCTTCGGGAAGAACAACACGTGCAACCGGCCGCGCAGCGCAAATAGGAGCGGGCTGGCCGTTTCCCATGAGTACGGGTGGATCGAGTGCTTGTGCGACGCAGGGTTCGTAGCCCTTGATTTCGCGTCCGACCGGAATACCGGCGATTCGAACTTCAGAGCGGCTGCCGTAATTGCACTGGACCAGGACGCCCACGGTGAACCCCCCCTGATCGGCGGAAAGCTTTCTCGACGACGTGCCCGTGCCGCCCTTGAAACCATTGCAATTCATCCCGGTACCGCCGCCGACGTTGCCTTCCGCAATAGCTCCACCGTGTGCGGAATCCAGGGCCTGTAGCGCGTCTTCCTTTTTGACGTGCTGGCCCTTCATATCGTTGAGGCGCGCGTCGGCGGTCTCAGCGACGACCGGATACCAGAAGGGGCCCGCGTGATTATGTTTCACCATCCATTCGACAACGGCGTCACGGACCACTCCGACACTGAGTGTATTGGTGATGAGAATCGGTGTTTCCAGAACTCCGTTCTCTTCGACCCAGTGTGTGCCGGTCATGTCGCCGTTGCCATTTCCTGAAAAAAAGGCTGCAAAGACAGCATCGCTCGAAGCTTTTCCGCGCGGAAGGATCGCGGTCACACCGGTTCGCACGGGTCCTTGGCCCACAATGCGCTTCCCTTCGCCAGAAATCAGAGTGGCGTAGCCGACCTCCACGCCGGCAACGTCCGTGATGGAGTTGACAGGCCCGGGAGCACCGTCGAAGGGGATGCCCAGATCCCGGGCGCGAGGCTTGGGTGTGGGCATGGGAGCGGATTGCTGCGCAACTAGGCTCGGTGTGAAAACAAGAAGGAGAACGATCCATGGGGCAATCCATACGGCACCTGCTCTTCGGCCCGGACTCACGATGGCGTCCATGTCCGCCTCACTCTCCTGAACCATCTCGCAAATTGCTCCTTGAGGATCACGCGCAAGTTAGGCCATCTTAACACCCGTTGCTAATCACTCCTTCTGCCCCGAAACAACGCCCAATTACGCTGCCAGAACGCGCTTCCCGCTCGTTACTCCTCGCGGAATGCTCAAGCCGCTCGACGCCGGAGATTTTGCTGTTAACCGTTTACCGTGTGTTAGCCTGTTCCTCCCTTGAGGAGGCTTCCGTGCGTTATCGCAAATTCGGCCGAACCAACTGGCAAGTGAGTGAAATCGGCTACGGCATGTGGGGCATGGCTGGCTGGACCGGCTCGGACGACGCCGAATCCTTAGCCTCGCTTCAGCGTTCGATCGACCTCGGCTGCAACTTCTTCGATACCGCTTGGGCCTACGGCGACGGCCACAGTGAAGAGCTGCTCGGCAAAGCGCGGCGCGCCAATCGCGGCAAAAAACTTTATGTCGCCACCAAAGTCCCCCCGAAAAACCGCCGCTGGCCCTCCCAACGCGAATTCTCTCTCGACGTCTCCTACCCGCCCGACTACGTCTTCGAATTTGTCGACAGGAGTTTGCGCAATGTTGGCGTGGAGACACTCGACCTCATCCAATACCACACTTGGGAGGACCAATGGCTCGATGACGACCGCACCATCCGCACCATCGAACAGCTTCGTGCCACCGGCAAAGTCCAAGCCGTTGGCGTCAGCATGAATCGCTGGGAACCCTGGAATGGCATTCGCGCCGTAAAGTCCGGCCTCATCGACGCCGTTCAGGTCATCTACAACATCTTCGACCAGAATCCCGAAGACGAACTTTTTCCCGCCTGCCGCGCGCACGATGTTGGCGTCATCGCCCGCGTTCCCTTTGACGAAGGTTCCCTCACCGGCACTCTTACCCTGCAATCCACCTGGCCCTCGAACGATTGGCGCAGCACCTACTTCGTGCCAGAAAATCTCCGCAGCAGCGTCGAACACGCCGACGCCCTCAAGGCTCTCGTTCCCGCCGACTCCACCATGGCCGAGATGGCTCTCCGCTTTATCCTCAACAATTCCGACGTCGCCACCATCATTCCCGGCATGCGCAAAATCAAAAACGTCGAGGCCAACATCGCCGCCAGCGACAAAGGCCCGCTCCCCGCCCCGCTCCACTCCGAGCTACGCAAACACCGCTGGCTCCGCCAACCCACTGATTGGAGCCAATAGTCTTACAGTCGTGCTCGGATCCACAGTGGCGGAAGCGTCAATCTAGGGCGACTAGACCATCGGGGTGATAGCCGCAATTCGGCCAAAAATTCCCCGGTTTGGCGGAAGTTTGGCGAAGTCACTCCCGTTCCCGACTCCGGGCTTATATCGATGCGCGCGGCCCCTTGGGAACTTTTGCGCTCTATCCGGCCACTAAATACTCGTAGCGCGTTTCCGTGAGGCATTTTTTAGGATTCAGGTCAAAGGCACAGGGGGCTGCCGCCTTGCGGTTCCTCTATCGCGCTCATCTATCCCGGGAGGTGACTTATGCGCAGACTTCTTCCGCTCGCTTTCGCAAATTTCTTTGTAGCCGGCCCCACTCACGCAATCGCGCAAGCTCCCTCTGCTGATGCGCAAACCTTGCAATCTCTTCTCGAAGAAGTCCGCAAGCTTCGCCAGGATTTACAGTTCACCGCCGCCACCGTTCAGCGCATGCAGATCCTTCTCTACCGCATCCGCAATCAAATGGAGGTAGTCGCACAAACTCGCCAGCGCCACGACGAAGCGCAAGCCGCGCTGACGCAAATGAAGTACCAACGCGAGCAGGCCGCAGTCCAGATCAAACAACAGGAGGAATCTTTTAATCGCTCCGACGACCCCAATTCTCGTAAGTACATCGAAGAGAATCTGGAACGGATGAAGCAATGGATGGAACAGATCGCGCAGGCCGAGCCGGAAGTGCAGGTAAGGGAAACGGAGCGCGCCAACGATCTGCGCATCGAACAAGCGAAGTTAAGCGATCTCGAAGACCAACTCGACCGCCTTGACAATCAACTCGCAGTTGCTCGCCAACCGGCCGCTCACTCCCGCTGAGCCTTCCGGGAACGCCAATCTCGCGCTCGGCGGTTTGGCGCAGACCGAACCGCCGTCGCTTGCCGAGTCTAACCTCACAACTTCCCGTTTTCTGCCGGACAGCGCTGTGAAGCTTGCTTCGCGGCCTCCCGCCGGTCTTGCAAAAACCGCCGCACCGCCGGATCGCGCTCCAGTCCGATCGCCATCTCATACGCCTCGAGCGCTTCCTTTCCCGCACCTGCCTTCGCCAGCAGGTCCGCTCGCGCTGCCCAATACGGTTGATACTGTTTCACTCGAACGTCGGCTGCCACCTGTTCTAACGCCTGGAGTCCCGCGGTCGCTCCGCGCGACGCGCCGATCGCCACCGCTCGATTGATCGCCACCACCGGCGACCCCGAAATCGCAAACAGCGATTCATATAGCCGCGCTACATCCTCCCAATTGTTCCGGCCCGTCGTCCGCCGGAACACATGCGCTGATTGCAACGCCGCCTCCAGTTGAAATCGTCCTATCCTTTCAAGCGCGCTGGCTCGCAGCAACAGCTCCTCCGCTTCCCGAATCATCCGCGCGTCCCATCGTGCGACATCTTGCTCGTCAAGCGGGACATATCCTCCCTGTGCGTTGCGCCGCGCACCACTGCGCGCTTCCGCGTGCAACATCAGTGCCAGCAAACCGAGCGCCTCCGGGTCTTCCGGCAACAATTCGGTCACCACCCTGCACAAAAAAATCGCTTCCTGTGCCAGGTCGCGTTTGGCGGCATCCGTTCCCGCCCCGTCGCTCCATCCTTCCGAAAACGCCGCATAGATCGCGGCCAGCACTGTATCCAGCCGCACGCGCAACTCCTCGCGTCCTGGAAGGTGGAACGGAATTCCCGCCTGCCGAATTTTATTTTTTGCGCGTACCAATCGCTGCCCCATCGTTGCTGGAGAAACGAGAAACGCCGATGCGATTGCCGCGGCATCCAGTCCCAACACCACCTGCAACATCAGCGGAGCGCGGGTCCCTTCTTCAATCGCTGGATGCGCACAGGCGAAAAGCAGCGCCAGCCGCTGATCCGGAATTTGCGCGCTCGCCGCCGCTTCCAATCCTTCCGCCATCAACTGCAGATCGGCTCCCGCCAGCTCATCGCGATGTTTTCGCCGCATCGCATCAATTCCTTTTCGTCGCGCCACGGTTAGCAGCCATCCTTCTGGATTTTCCGGGCATCCATGCGCCGGCCAATCCGCCAGCGCAGAAGCAAACGCTTCCGACAGTGCATCCTCCGCTGCTGCAACGTCGTGCGTCCGCGCCGCAAGAAACGCCACCAATTTGCCGTAGCTGCGCCGCGCGACGGATTCCACCGTCTCGCGCGCCTGCGCTTCGTTTCCCGCGGGATGAATGGATTCGCTCAACAGACATCATTCCGGCTTGAGGTATTTGGAAATATCTTCCGTCAAAAGCGTTCCCTCATGCATCGGGCGCACTTCCACGATTCCGTGCAGCGCAGTCGGTGAACGCGCGGCCCACGAAATCGCCGCGTCCAGATCGGTAACCTCAATGATGTGGAACCCGCCCAGCTGTTCCTTGGCATCGGCATACGGCCCATCCAGCACTTGCGTTTTCTCATTCCGGATGCGCACCGTCGTCGCCGTGGCGGTCTGTTGCAGGCCACCGCTCGATTGCAGCACGCCGGCTTTGCTCATCGCTTCCATGTACGCACGATACGCCCCCAGCCAATGCGCTTGTTCTTCCCGCGTCAGCTGCGGCCATCCCGATTCGTTCACGTAATCCAGCAAAACGTATTTCATCGTAGTTCTCCGTGTCGCGCTCTGCGTGCGCTTTGGCGATTCATTCACACCAAGAAGTGGCTCTCGCTCATGCCCAGAGCTGGCGCACTTCCACGATCCCATGGCTCGCGCCGGGGCACCGCGCCGCCCAGGAAAGCGCAGCTTCGCGATCTGGAACGTCGATAATGTAGAATCCACCGATCTGTTCTTTCGCGTCGGCATATGGCCCGTCCAAGACTTTCGGCTTGCCGTCCGCCGCCCGCACCGTGGTCGCGGAAGCACTCGGATGCAACCGCCCATTTTTCTTCAAAATCCCCGCCTTTTGCAGGGACTCCGTGTACGCCATGTACGCTGCCATGCCTTGTTCCTGCTGAGTTTGGCTCAGTTTCGGCCAGCCGGCTTCGTCCACATAAATCATCAACATGTATTCCATTGCAGACCTCCCTGGTGGTGAAGGGCGGGTCCTCTCCTGCCCAATACCCTTCTTCCAATACAATGACGCTCGGCGCTGGGCCGATTTCGACAGCGGGCAAAAACTTTTTTGGGGATCAGGCGGTCTGTTTCAAAGCGCGCTCCACCAGCGTCAAGCAGCGCTCTGCCTGTTCGCGCAACAGTTCTTCGCGCTCAGTCCGGTCGCGCAACCCGCTGTGCAGCTCGTCGGCGATGGCCAGAGCGGCCAGCACCGCGGCCTTCTGCGTATCAATGGTTGTGGTGGAGTCGGCAATCGCGCGCATCTTTTCGTCGACATACGCCGCCAGCTTCTGCACGTACGCTGGCTCCAGATCTCCCGCAATGGAGTAGGTCAGGCCGAAAATCTGCACTCGGGTCGGTGGCATGAGGTTAGCGCGGCAACGCTAAGGGCAAAGGTAACACAAATCCGCTCAAGCGGCAGTCACCCGCCAAGGTCACGCTGGCCAGCAGATCGCTGCGGGAAAATGGCGGGAATGCGCCGGCCGCCGCGCTTCAGATCAAACCAAATTTAGAAATGTATGACCACGCCTAGGCCGGCCTGGAAATTATTTTGTGAGTCGGAGTAAAGCTGCGTCAGTACGTAGTCCACCTCACCGCGGAAAGAGAGGCGCGGGTTGAAATACCAGTCAATACCGCCGCCGGCCTGCAATGCGAAACTGTTCTTGCTCGAGGCGGCAATCTGCGGATTGACGTGTACGCCGCCAACCAGAATATGCACCCACGGCGAGAGACGGTGCGGCTGGCGATTCCAGAGAACGCGGCCCCCGCCGGTGAACAGTGCGTATTTGGACATTTCGCCGGGGCCAAACACGTCGCCGCCGAACGCCGCCACAATGCTGCCTTCTAATGCGAACCACTCACTTAGCGAATACGCAACGGATGTGTGAATGCCGCTCATGTTCGCGGAAAACGGTGCCGACTTGAAATGCACATATTCGTAGCCGGTCGCTAAGTCCCACCGATATCCCAATTCGTCGTTACGCCCGCCGTATTGTGGCGCGCGCGGCGCTTCTGGCAAAGCCGCGGAAGGAACCGGCGAAAAAGAAACGGTCGGCAATGCCGCGGCCGGGGCCGCAAGGGAAGGCGTAAGTGCGAGTGCAGAGTCCGTAGCGGCAGCGGCGGGCGCCAGGAACGAAGGTTGCGCGGCGCGATCGAAATTCAGGAAAGAAACCTGCTGCGCCGGCAGCGAAGCGGAGACAGCAAGAGCAACAAACACAACCAAGACGAGGCGTTTCATTTGCGATCCTTAGAGGGCAGACCCCACGACAGGGTTGGCTGGCCCTTATAACGTAAACAGGAGAGGGGGTGTTTGTCTATGGCGATTCGCAAATCAGCCGCAGAAACAAAGCCGGTAGCCTACCGGACCACGTAGGCCGTGCTGTCGGTATTGGTGAAGTCAAAGCGCAGTAGCGCCGACGAAATCGCGGAGGGCGCAAAACGCCAGTCCCGCGCCGCCTTCAGCGCCAGGTTCGCAAAAAACTGGCTGCCCGCCGGGGAGTCCAGCGCGGCGGACGACACCGAACCATCCGGATTCAACTGTACCCGCACATTAATGCGGACGGTTCCGCGTATCGTGCTGCGCGCCTTCTGAGAAACGCCGGGGATCGCCTGATGCACGACCGCGGGGGTGCCGGAACTTGACGTGGCGGCCGAGCGTGGCGCCGCTGCGGGCGCATTCGACGGAGCGGACGTCTTCGCCTCGGATGACGCCCCGCTTTTGGCGGGTGCGGGAGTCGTGACGGAAGGTTTTACCGAAGGCGCGGTAGCGGGCGCTGTTTTCTCTGCAGTGGCAGGTGTGTTTGCCACCGGAGCAGCGGAGCCGGTCGAGCCCGGTTTGGCAGCCGTCGCCGACGGCGCGGAACTGTCGGCACTATTCCGCATCAGCCGCGGCACAATCAGCGCAGCAAGCACCAGTGTGCCTGCTGCGCCAATGATGAAATATTTCAGCGAGCCACTCGAAGTGCGAGGCCCTGCCACCCGGCGTGGCGCGGCAATCGTAACATTCACGTTCGGCAGTGACGACACGGGAATGTGCGATGGCGCCTTGGCAACCGCGGCGTTTGGCGAAACGGGAGACAGCGGCACGGAAAGTGGGTCCACCGTTGGCAACGGCGCCGGTTGCGCTGCTTGCGACGTTACCGCACCCGCGGCGGACGCTTGTGCTGCCGCGGCGAGCGGTGGTTCGGGAACGGCCACGGTTTCCGGCTGCGGCTCGAACCGAGCCGCCTGCGCTGCGATGGGTTCCTGCTTGGCAACAGGAGCTGGCTTTGGCTTAGGCACGAATGCCGGGTCCAGAGCGGCTCGAATTTCGTCCAGCGAAATACGCTCGGTGGGATCTTGCACCAGCGCGCCGTGAATCACTTCGCTAAACGGACTCGGCAGCTGCGGCAGCACGTAGTGTCCGCTCGAATCGTGATTCGGAAAATATTGCGTCAACGTTTCGTACAGCGAAATCCCGAGCGACCACACATCCGAAGCAGGAAACAGCAGCGACTCCGGCGGAGCGTACGGAGCGGCCAGCGGCCAGGAAACTGAAGATTCGCCTGCGGGAAGAATCCGGTCGGGCGACAACTTGATCGCGTCGCGAATCGCGAGAATATTGGAAGGCTTCACGCCGCCGTGCACCAACCCTTTTTCGTGCAAAAAATCCAGCGTGGCCATGACCGGCGCCATCATGCCAGAGGTCTCTTCCGGCGTCAGCGCGCGCTGCGGCAACAGTTCGCCCAGATTCTCGCTGGCCAGTTCCGTCACTACAAACAGGCAAGGCGAGCCATCCACTGCGCATCGCCCAAAATGCAAAATGCGAATAAGCCCGGGGTGCGATAACGCTGCGGCAATTTTCCACCGCTCTAGTTGCTGTTCGGCATTCTCCGGATCTTCCGGAATCAACTTGATGGCGGCCTCGGGAGCCGGTTCACTGGGCCGAGCGTTGGGCAGATCAGTCAGGAACACCGCGGAGTTCGCCGAAACACCGAGTAATCTGCGCAGGGGAAAGCGCCCGTCCACCAACTGGCCGAGTAAATGTTGTGCCGTTTCTGGCATTGAGCACCGCCAATCCGCGCGCCGGTAGCGGGCGGAGGAGTTAAGAGCTAGCCGAACAGAATATATAGGTAACAGCACAAGCGCGTTTGCAGGGTTCCAGGCGAACCCTGACGTACCTTCGCGACGGGCCGGGGAGGCTTAAAGGAATTGTGCAGGCACACGCAGCGAAAGGAAAGGGCTTGCCGCTAAAAAGACAGCCACTCCGGAACAACGCTTCAAATCCTGGTCTTCCGGCCTGCGCTGCTATGAGCCCATCAAAAACAGCGGCTTATTCGAAAAGCTGTTGTACTTCGGCCGCAATCGCTCCGTGTCGTATTGATCGTTTACGTCCACGAACTTCTTGCTGGCGGTCACAGTGGTTATGGGCAGATGACTGTAGCGCCCTTCGCGTAACACCACCAGATGACCGAACGTCTTGTTCAAAATCAAATCCAACGCCAGGTTGCCATACGCCATCGGCACAATCGAATCAATGGCGTCCGGTTCGCCAGACCGCACCAGGTAACCGAGCTTCTGGCTGATGACTTCGATCTTCTTGCCGCCCTTGTTGAATTTCGCCGAACGATTCTTCACTTCTTCCGATACCAGGTCGCCGATGCCGCCCAATTTCTTGTGGCCGTAAGCGTCGGCGGACTCTCCTTCAAAAATCATTTCGCCGCCTTCGAACATGGCACCTTCCGAAACGAGCGCCACGGAATAGCGACTGGGATTCTTCAAGCGGTCGGAGACCAGAAGCTCCGTCAGCCGATCAATGTTGAACTTATGCTCCGGGATAACGCAGCGGTCCGCCGCGCCGGCCAGCGTGGGCAGCATCGCCGTGTAGCCCGCATAGCGCCCGAAAACTTCCAGAATCAAGAACCGCTCGTGCGAGCCCGCCGACGTGCGAATGCTATTCGTCAACTGTATCGTTCGCGAAACGCAAGTGCTGAAGCCGATGCAATAGTCTGTGCCGGGCACGTCGTTGTCCATCGTCTTGGGAATCGCAACGACGTGGAAGCCTTCCTTGTGCAGCCGCACGCCGTAACTCAGCGTGTCGTCACCGCCGATCGGAACGAGGTAGTCAATACCCAGCCACTCCAGATTTTTCAGGACCTCCGCAGTAAGGTCGTTCTTCTCCTCGGTGAACTGGCTGCGCAAATGTTCCGGAACGCTGCTCTTGGGCGTTTTGCCCGGATTGGTGCGCGAAGAAT